>NZ_CP183886.1:2847500-3132500 GCF_048572955.1 Pristimantibacillus sp. PTI5 | reverse complement strand
AGTCAGCAGGTTATAGCTCTTAATATGCTCCAACAGCTTCTCAAGCTGCTTCCGAATGTCCATAACCGGCATTGCTTGCCCAGCCATAAATGAGTTGAACACTTGGCGCAATACAATGACCATTTTGTCATACTCTTCATGCAGGGGAGATGCGACGTATACCAGATTTGCTTCCTGTGCGGATTCTTCCTCTGTATCAGCGCCTGGTTTACCTGCCGCTTGGTTTGATTCAATTTCTACGCTTGCAATAAGGAAGGCTTGCAATATCTCTAATTCTTTAGGCGTTACGACTTTGCCTTTTTGAAATAGGATACCGCCAAGCGGGGTGAGGACATCTTCAATAATTTTGTCGCCTAATTTAAGATGTGATAACGTTACCGCCGCCACAAGAGTTCTCTCCCCTGTAAATGAATATATTCTAAATTCACTTTAAACCACAAAACACAAGCTGATCCGCACGATAACGGAATCAGCTGTGTCATTTACCACTATTCAATCGGCGCTTCGCCACCGTCTTGCTCTTCGTTCTCATCCAGCGCGTCATTCTCTTCGCTGCGTGCAACACGAGTAACTGTGGCTACCGTATCATCCTCGCGCGTATTAATGAGTTTAACCCCTTGCGTATTCCGGCCCATTGTAGAGATGCCTTCCATACTGGTCCGAATCATCGTGCCCGATGCCGTCATTATCATAAGGTCCTCGTCGTTCTCAACGACCTTAAGTGAGACGATTGGTCCATTCTTATCCGTCACATTAAGGGTTTTGATCCCCTTGCCGCCACGGTTCTGGATACGATAGTCCGCCACAGGTGTCCGTTTGCCGTAACCTTTGGAGGTAACGATCAGAATGTCCTTATCCGGTACGATAACGTCCATATCTATAACCGTATCATTATCATCAAGCTGGATACCTTTAACGCCTGTGGCCGAACGTCCCATGGAGCGAACATCTTGCTCCGAATAGCGGATGGACATCCCTTGCGCCGTACCCATGATAATTTCTTGATTACCGTCAGTCAGCTTCACGCCAATGAGGTCATCATCCTCACGGAGCGAGATCGCAATGAGGCCGACCTTCCGGATGTTGATGTAATCGTCCAGCGGCGTTTTCTTCACAACCCCTTGTCTTGTAGCAAAGAACAAGAAGTGCTCAGAATCGAACTCCTGCACCGGTATAACCGCGTTAATCGTCTCGCCTTGTTCAATCTGAATAAGGTTAATGATTGGTGTTCCGCGCGCGGTACGGTTAAGATCAGGAATTTCATAGGCTTTCAGCTTGTACACCTTACCCTTGTTCGTAAAGAACAATAGATAATGATGCGTATTCGAAACGAATAGATGCTCGACAAAGTCATCATCCTTCGTTCCCATGCCGACAACGCCTTTACCGCCCCGCTTCTGGCTGCGATAAGTACCAACCGGCAAACGCTTGATATAGCCGGTGTGCGTAATCGAAATGATAACATCCTCACGAGGAATTAGATCCTCGTCCAGAATTTCTTCATCACTTGCCATAAGCTCTGTCCGGCGCTCATCTCCGAAACGATCTTTTAATTCAGAGAGCTCCGTGCTGATGATATCAAGCACAAGCTGCTCGTCGGCCAAGATCGCTTTATATTCAGCAATTTTACGCATAAGCTCTTCGTACTCTGCCTCGATTTTGTCTCTTTCCAAACCAGTCAAACGCTGCAAACGCATATCCAGAATCGCTTGCGCCTGCTCATGAGAGAGCGAGAATCTTGCAATCAATCCCTCGCGGGCTTGATCAGCGGTCTGAGAAGCACGAATTAACGCAATAACCTCATCCAAATGGTCAAGCGCAATCCGCAAACCTTCCAAGATGTGCGCCCTAGCTTCGGCTTTTTTCAGTTCAAACTCAGTACGCCGGCGAATAACCTCGATTTGATGCTGCAAATAATGATAAAGCATATCACGGATGTTAAGCGTCTTAGGCTCACCATTTACGAGCGCCAGCATATTAATTCCGAAATTGGACTGCAGCTGCGTCTGCTTGTACAAATTATTCAGAACGATGCTTGGATTAACGTCTCTGCGAAGCTCAATGACGACACGCATGCCGTTACGGTCTGATTCATCCCGCAAATCGGTAATGCCTTCGATTTTTTTCTCGCGGACGAGCTCAGCGATCTTCTCTACCAAACGGGCTTTAATGACTTGATATGGCAGCTCATGCACAATAATGCGTGCTTTGCCGTTATTCTCCTCGATTGTCGCACGAGCCCGCATCGTTACTGAACCGCGCCCTGTCAAATAAGCTTGGCGAATGCCTTGGCGGCCCATAATAAATGCGGCTGTTGGGAAATCCGGACCTTTTATATAATCCATTAACTCGACTGGCGTAATATCAGGATTAACAATCAGAGCCTGTACCCCGTCGATAACCTCGTTCAAGTTGTGAGGAGGAATATTCGTGGCCATACCTACCGCGATTCCCGTAACCCCATTCACGAGCAGGTTCGGATAACGTGCTGGCAATACGACCGGCTCCGATTCTTCACCGTCATAGTTGGGTGCGAAATCAATCGTTTCTTTGTTGATGTCCCGTAACAGTTCCATTGCTATTTTTGAAAGACGAGCTTCCGTATAACGCATGGCTGCCGCGAAGTCGCCATCAATCGAACCAAAGTTGCCGTGTCCGTCAACGAGCATATAACGCATGGAGAAATCCTGTGCCATCCGTACCATTGACTCATATACTGCAGAATCACCATGGGGATGGTACTTACCGATTACTTCTCCTACAATTCTCGCCGATTTCTTATGGGGCTTGTCCGGTGACATGCCTAGCTCGGACATTGCAAACAAAATGCGACGATGCACAGGCTTTAGACCATCCCTAACATCGGGAAGAGCACGGCTTACAATGATACTCATTGCGTAATCCATAAAGGAATCCCGCATCTCCGTACCAATATCCCGATCTTTTATAGATATACGTTCTTCTTCCGCCATGATTTACCTCCCTGACGCTATCTATAGCTACTCTTAATCAACATAACTCTTATATTACTTTCTCAAAAAGCGAGCATATAAACCTTTTTTGCTCTTGCTTTTGAAATTCGCGGGGAACTGTCTTCATTCTTCAAAAAAAATAGGTGAAACGCCGCTATCCATACACGAAAAGCCGTCATAGAATAAACAGACCCAACTTTCATTATACCACTCAATTCCAAGTCTGTCTCCTTCATCATTTGATTTCCATGCGTAGAAAAGAAACAGCGCGAGAGGAGAAAAA
Organism: Pristimantibacillus sp. PTI5; assembly: GCF_048572955.1. Classification (GTDB taxonomy): domain Bacteria; phylum Bacillota; class Bacilli; order Paenibacillales; family Paenibacillaceae; genus Pristimantibacillus. Next base: position 3,129,245 of record NZ_CP183886.1, on the reverse strand, counting down.
ACGTTGAGCATTCGACGTGTTAAGAGCAAATGGGCTAAAACAAATATCATGCTTAAATCAGAATATTTGAGACAATATATGCCCGCAACAAAGTTGTTTGGACGCGCCACTCTTCAATCTATGCTGAGTGAATATGGAATGGTTTACTTCAAACCAACTAACGGCACCTTCGGCAAAGGTGTAACACGGATAGAAAGAACAACTAAACCGGAGCTAGGTTACCGCTATCAGTTGGAAAAAACAATTTTGTTCTTTCCGACTTTCGAACAGCTTTACGAAAAGCTAGTGAAGCAAAAGAAAGGCCGGCAATATATCGTCCAACAAGGCATCCATCTGCTTCGTCACATGAAGCGCCGCTTCGACATCCGCGTTATGGTCCAAAAAAACCCGAAAAATAATTGGGAAGCGACAGGAATTATCGGACGGCTCGCTCACCCGGCAAAAATCGTTACAAATTACCACAGCGGCGGCACCCCTATGTCTATAGAGCGTCTTATGAGTGACCATACCACCTCATCAGAACTTGCAGCGTTCAAAAACCGTTTAAGAAAATTAAGTATTACCATTGCTAAAAACCTCGAGGCTGCCTATCCAAATATAAAAGAAATTGGGGTCGACATTGCGATTGACGCCAAGCTTCATCCCTGGATTTTGGAGGTCAATACATTACCCGACCCCTTTATCTTCCGAAAGCTGCCCGACCAAAGCGTGTTCCATAAGGTTTACCGGTATGCAGTTGCCTATGGCCGTTTCAAAAAAAGAAGCAGTCGTCCATAATAGGAGGCTGCTTCTTTACCCTGTACACTGCTCTTTAGAAATCTAGATTCGTAACATATCTAGCGTATTTCTGAATGAATTCGCGGCGGGGTTCAACATTATCTCCCATAAGCGTATCGAAAACGACATCGGCCTCAATCGCATCCTCGATCGTTACCTGCAGCATCGTACGGCTTTCCGGATCCATCGTTGTTTCCCAAAGCTGAGTGGCATTCATCTCGCCAAGTCCTTTATAGCGCTGAACGTTAACTTTGACGCCTTCTCCGAATTCAGCAATAATCCGGTCGCGCTCCTTCTCGGTCTGCGCGTAGCGAATCACTTTATTCCGCTCGATTTTAAATAGCGGCGGCTGAGCGATGTAGATATAGCCAGCATCTATAATTTGACGCATATAGCGATAGAAGAACGTCAGCATGAGCGTACGGATATGAGCGCCATCGACGTCGGCATCGGTCATAATGATGATTTTGTGATAACGCGCTTTAGCCAGATCAAAGTCATCGCTAATGCCGGTACCAAGCGCTGTAATGATAGCCCGAATCTCCGCATTGCCCAAAATTCGATCCAAACGCGCCTTCTCTACGTTCAAAATTTTACCCCGAAGCGGCAAAATCGCTTGGAAATGACGATCACGCCCTTGCTTGGCAGATCCGCCGGCAGAGTCACCTTCTACGATGTAAAGCTCACTGATTGAAGCATCCTTCGAAGAGCAATCGGCAAGCTTACCAGGCAGGGATCCTACCTCGAGCGCGCTTTTTCTACGGGTTAGCTCACGGGCTTTACGCGCCGCCTCGCGGGCACGCGCTGCTTGTAAACCCTTCTCTACGATTTTGCGTGAAACCGCCGGATTCTCCTCGAGGAATTCCTGCAGCTTCTCGGCAAAGAAGGATTCCACAATACCGCGAACCTCACTGTTACCAAGCTTGGTCTTCGTTTGTCCTTCGAATTGCGGTTCCGGGATTTTGACCGAAATAATCGCAGTCAAGCCTTCACGCACATCGTCCCCGGAGAAGTTGGAGTCATTGTCTTTAATCAAGTTCGATTTGCGGGCATAGTCGTTAATAATACGCGTTAGTGCGCTCTTAAAGCCGGACTCATGCGTACCGCCCTCATGCGTGTTGATATTGTTAGCGAAAGAATAAATATTCTCGGTATAGCTATCGTTATACTGCAATGCGACCTCAACATGGATATGGTCCTTCGACCCTTCGACATAAATCGGCAGCTCATGAAGCGCTTCGCGATTGCGGTTTAAATATTTTACAAACTCAATGATACCGCCCTCGTACATAAACGTATTCGATACGCCGGTACGCTCATCGGTAAGAACAATTTCGATGCCTTTATTCAAAAACGCCAGTTCACGAATACGCGACTGCAGCGTCTCATAATCATATACGGTTGTTTCCGTGAAAATCTCGCTGTCCGGCGTAAACGTGACCTGAGTGCCCGTTTCCGTCGTTTCGCCAATAATTTTGATATCATACTGCGGAGCACCCTTGCGGTACTCTTGCTGATAGATATGGCCTTCGCGTTTTACTTGAACAATGACGAGCTCGGACAGCGCGTTTACGACAGATACACCAACGCCATGCAAGCCGCCGGATACTTTATAGCCCTCACCGCCAAATTTCCCCCCGGCATGCAAAACAGTCATAACGACTTCTAGCGTCGATTTTTTCAGTTTTGCATTCTCGCCGACAGGAATACCGCGTCCATTATCTATAACGGTTACGCTGTTATTCTCGTGTACGATAACCTCGATTCTTGAGCAATAACCGGCCAAAGCCTCGTCAATACTGTTATCGACAACCTCCCATACGAGATGGTGGAGACCTTTGCCACTGGTGGAGCCAATATACATCCCCGGACGTTTGCGTACCGCCTCTAATCCTTCCAAGACCTGTATCTGACTCTCGTCATACGTATGCTGCTCCAAAGACATGCAACTTCACTGCTCCTCTCAACTGCTGTTCCTGATCGCCTTCGCTCTAGCCGTTCGCCGCAAAATGATGGGCTCGTTTCTTCAACGTAGAGGATGAAATAGGCGAATAATATATTTTCTGCTTCGTTACAACGATCGATTTCGGCTCTTCCTCGCCTATCGTTTCAACGTCCTTGCGCTTGCGTGCTCCCGCAACAAATTGCTTGGAAAGTTTGGAGGACTGCTCGATGGAAATATCAAAAATGGCCACCAGCTCCGCAGCCCGAATTATTTTCTCGCCGCCCAAATGGATGTACATGTCCTCTTCCTCACCTTTCCTATTCGCACCTTAACGCGTCACTCGGCCGCCATGCACATGGTAGATGCCGGCATCCTGAAGCCTGCTCACATTCACGCTTTCAAGGCCGGTCGTTGTAATAAAGGTTTGTACTTTGCTTTGAAATGTCTCAATAAGCTGCGTTTGACGGTTCTGATCGAGCTCCGACAGCACATCGTCAAGAAGCAAAAGCGGGTATTCACCGATTTCCTCGTTAATGAGCTCTATTTCCGCCAATTTTAAAGATAAGGCAGTCGTCCGCTGCTGCCCTTGGGAGCCGAATGTCTGCGCTTCTTTGCCGTTAATAAAAAACGCCAGATCATCGCGATGCGGTCCCACTAGCGTAACCCCTCTGCGAATCTCCTGATCTTTCACCTGTGTTAACTTTATCATAAATTGATCAAATAAAACAGATTCATCTTGCTGGGCATCCGTATCGAATGAAGGCCGGTACTCAATTGTGAGCTGCTCGGCACCGTTCGTTATGCCCGAATGGATTTGTTCTGCAAACGTTTGTAATTTATGTATAAAGTGTTTCCTTTTTTTCATGATTTTAACACCATGCTCTGCAAGCTGCATATTCCATACATCCAGCATCGTTTGATTCGCCCCTCCAGGGTACGAAGCTTTCAGAAAATTATTGCGCTGCTGAAGCACTTTTCCGTACTGCTGCAGAGTATACAAATAGCCGGGCTGCACCTGACCGATTTCCATATCGAGAAACCGTCTTCGCACACCCGGCGTTCCTTTTACAATTTCCAGATCCTCCGGCGCAAACATGACGACGTTGACCGAACCGATAAAATCGCTTAGCTTACGCTGTTCGAGCCCGTTAATTTTAGCTTTTTTCCCTTGGGCCGAATAGAGGAGATCGAGCTTAACCGACCCGTATTTCTTATCGACCTCGCCTGAGATGCGCGCTGCGTCGGCTTGCCAGCCAATGAGCTCCTTGTCTTTGGAGGTACGATGCGATTTCGTTAAAGCAAGTACGAATATGGCTTCCAGCAGGTTTGTTTTTCCTTGGGCATTGGGCCCGAGAAACACATTTACCTTATTGGGCGTTTGCAGATCAAGGTCACTATAGTTTCGATAATTTTGCAGCTGTATGCTCGTTAAAAACACGTTTTGACCTCCCGGTCCATCGGTGCGTTACGCTTTACCTACTGTAAATACGCCGCAGCCTTCAACCTCTACTTTATCCCCAACATACAACTTTCTGCCGCGCCGATTATCCGCTTCTCCGTTAATGATCACGGTGCTCTCTTGAAGAAAAAACTTGGCGTGTCCGCCGGTTGAAATACAATCGGACAGCTTTAGAAACTGCCCTAGCGTAATATATTCTGTTTTGATGCCGATTTCTTTCATCGAAAAGCTCATTCCTTTCTTTTTCTGCGCTTGTGATTAACCTGTTGTACGGTATGGCAGAATGACATACATGCTGAATGCATGATCCATAGGACGAATAATAATCGGGCTCATAGCACCAGTAAAGCCGATGAACAACTGCTCGCTGTCGATAACTTTAAGAACATCAAGCATATACTTCGAGTTGAATGCGATTCTAAGCGCTTCCCCGTTGAATTCTTTTGCTTCAAGCTGCTCCGTAACCCGGCCCAGTTCTGTCGAGCTGGATGAGATTTCAATGGATCCGTCTTCAAGCGTCATAAGCCGCACGATATTGGTTTTTTCCTCGCGGGACATCAGATAGGCGCGGTCAATCGCGTCCATTACATTTTTTGTATCCAAAACAAGTTCTGTTTTGAAGGTTTGCGGAATAATCTTAGAAGTATCGGGATAGGTGCCGTCAAGAATACGCGTATAGAACAATACGTTTCCAAGCTTAAATAGAACTTGGTTGTCTGCTACGACAATATCTACAAGAGCGTTATGCTCCGGAACGAGCTTAGAAAGCTCAATCAGCGTTTTTGCCGAAATAACGACATTGCTGAACTTGAATTGCGCGTCAGTATCGACTTGAGCGGTACGGCTGGCCAGCCGGTGACGGTCGGTTGCTACAAACTTCAGCTCGCCTTCGAGCAAATTCCAAAGCACACCTGTCAAAATTGGCGTTTGTTCGCTTGCCGATGCTGCTAGAACGGTCTGACGAATCATCGCTTTTAATAGATCACCCGGCATTTGCAATACTTCATTTTGTTCAATGGAAGGCAGTACCGGGAATTCTTCCGGATCAAGTCCGACCATTTGAATTTCAGTTGAACCGGAACGAATGATGGTTTGATAAGTATTGCTTACATCGATAACGACTTGCTCCGAAGGAAGCTTTTTTACGATTTCGACAAAAAATTTAGCCGGCAGCACAACGCTTCCGGGTTTATCCACATGGGCAATAACGAATTGATCTCTTTCCACAGGGATAAAGCTTTGAATGGAGATGTCCGTATCGCTTGCGGTGAGCGTTACCCCAAGATGGGTGACCTCGATTTTGATACCGCCGAGAATAGGTATGGCAGGACGTGAAGAAGCAGCTTTAGCTACTTGCTGGATCGCATCGTTTAATTCATTTTTTGAGATTGTTAATTTCATGGTTTCACTCCTAGCGTTCTTATAAATTCATCTAAAGTATGAGCTCGCACGAAACGATGTTTGTTGTTGGAAAAGGCGTTAACCGTTTTTTTAAGCTGACGTATAAATTCAAACGTTGTACAAAGCTTGTATAACGTCGCGAAAAGGACATTTTCCGCTAAAGGAACGGAACTGCCGTTTATGCTTATTTGATGATGTTTTTTTAAAGATTTTTAGTAGTCGTAGTAGTAGGGGCCCTGAATATGTGGATAACCCCTTGGAAGACCGATAAAGCAAGCCTATCCACATGTGCATAGCGTGTGCATAGGCTTGCTTAGTTGTTCACATATGATTTTTGATTTTTTCGGTTAGGTTTTGGACGATTTTGTACAGGTCCTGATCGATCTTCAGCTGCTGCGTAATTTTCTCGTGCGCGTGAATGACTGTCGTATGATCACGGCCGCCGAATGCTTCACCGATTTTAGGAAGCGAGAAGTCGGTGAGCTCCCTCGATAAATACATAGCGATTTGCCTCGGATAAGCAACGGCTTTGGTCCGTTTCCTCGCTTTGAATTCTTCTAGCCGCAGCCCGTAGAACTCTCCAACCTTCGTCTGTATGTCATGCATCGTAATCATTCTCGGCCTGCTGGACGGAATGATATCCTTAAGCGCTTCTGCCGCAAGATGCGACGTAATGTCAGCATTTATTAAGGATGAATAAGCGACAACCCTGATTAAGGCGCCCTCCAATTCACGAATGTTCGTATCAATTTGATTTGCTATATAGATCATCGCTTCGTTAGGAATATCTAGATTTTCCGCTCTCGCCTTCTTCCGCAGGATTGCGATCCGCGTCTCCAGGTCCGGCGGCTGAATATCGGTAATAAGCCCCCATTCAAAGCGTGAGCGAAGCCGTTCTTCCAGCGTCGGTATCTCTTTTGGCGGACGGTCACTCGAGATGACAATTTGCTTCCGTTCCTCGTGCAGCGCATTAAAAGTGTGGAAAAACTCCTCCTGCGTCTGTTCTTTTCCTGCGAGAAACTGAATATCATCGATCAGCAATACGTCAATATTTCGGTATTTCGTACGGAAGCTTTCGCCCCTGTTATCACGAATGGCATTAATGAATTCGTTAGTAAATTTCTCTGACGAAATATACAGAACCTTTGTATTGGGGTTGTGATCCATGATGTAATGGCCGATTGCGTGCATTAAGTGGGTTTTTCCAAGCCCGACGCCGCCGTACAAAAACAATGGATTATAAGCTTTGGCCGGTGCTTCCGCTACCGCTAGCGATGCAGCATGAGCAAAGCGGTTGTTTGCCCCGATGACGAATGTATCAAACGTGTACTTCGGGTTAAGCATATGGGAAGGTGTCGCTTCCTCGGCCATGACTGGGGAATTTACCGTTTTCGGCTGGAACGTATAAGCAGGCTCCGCACCCTTCGGTTCTTCTATAGAGAAGCGAACATCAACCTGTCTGCCCAAAAACTCAAACAATGTTGTTCTTATTAGTTTCGTATAACGGCCCTCCAGCCATTCGGCCGCAAATGTTGTCGGCGCTGTTACTTCAAGCATAGAATCATCGACAAAAGAAGCTCTCGTTGCTTTGAACCAGGTGTCAAAGCTCGGTTTGCTTAATTTAGTCTGGATGATCGACAACACTTGCTGCCATAAATCATAGGTATGGCTGTCCACAGACTGTCACTCCTTATCCAATCGCCACGAATGGCGCAGTTGCAAGAAAAAATGTCGAAAATCAGGGTATTATAACGAAAACATCCACATTATAAAGAATAATAAGCGGATGAGTTATAAATAGGGGATGAGTTTGTTCACAATGTTATCCACAGGCTGTTGATAAAACTGAGGCAATAATGATCTAATCCACAATGAAAACATAATTATCATAGCAAAAGATCCCTTATATTTCAACGAATTCGCATATTTTATCCACATTCTCAACTGCTTGTGCATAAAAGTTATCTACACCACTACATATTGTTTATATCTTGTTAAGATTTCGACAAAGTTCGTTCAAGGGGCCTGTGGATTGTGCACATGTTATTAGTTTTTGATAAAAGGAGTCATTTCATGCGTTTATCCACAGCGTCATCCGAAAAACATTTATCAACAATTTGGGAGCGGGAGAGGATCATTGACTTTTGGCGGCCAACATGGTTTAATAAAAAAAGCGTTTTTTTAAATATAAGGCTTTATAAGTAGCACACTTATATCGCCACTTATATTTCACCGCGAAACGATGCTGCTCCGTCCATTAAGACGGCGAGAGCCGTTTACGCTTAATTGGAACACGCAGTATAGGAGGTGCAGAACGATGAGACCTACATTTAGACCTAATGTTAGCAAACGTGCGAAAGTGCATGGATTCCGCAAACGGATGAGCTCGAAGAACGGACGTAAAGTTTTGGCAGCGCGTCGTCAAAGAGGAAGAAAAGTACTAAGCGCATAAGCAGAAGACCACGTCCGGTGGTCTTTTTTTTTTGCTTTTGGCGATGAGGTGTGGGCGAGCGGCTGCTTAAGCTGCTCGCTTACTGTCGACACTTAGAAGATCAATAAGGGAACGGTGGCCATCAGTCGTGCATAGAAAATTGCGTCTTCGCAATCGTGAAGACTTTAGCCGTATTTATCGGGGCGGTAAATCGTTTGCGAATGGGCAGTTTGTCGTTTATTGGTCTAAGCAGCCATCGGCGGAACCATTTCGCTTAGGCGTGTCCGCGAGCAAGAAAATAGGCAATGCGGTTGTGCGCAACCGGATGCGCCGAATGATAAAGGAAATTGTTCGGCATCAAGCAGATCGGATTGTTCCGAGGACCGACTTCATTCTAATCGTAAGAAAACCAGCTACGTTGATGAAGATGAAGGAAATGGAGAAAAGCGTTCTTCATGTATTGAAGAAAGCCGGTTTGCTGAAGAACAAGACCACAACGAATATAAAAGAGAAGCAGGCAGATTGACGTAATTCGGCCGGCTTGCTTCGCATGCTCAAAATAGGTTCTGCAACTTGCGTAAAGAAAGCGGATGCAGGGGGCACCTCATTGTTTCTTTGTCCCATAAATTATGGTATAGTCTAGAATGAAAATATAGTATTGTATCGTGTATGCAATGCCGATATTTTAATCAGAATCAAATGCTGCGCTGCAAGGGTACGGTCATTGCCGTTATAGCTTGGGATATAAGAAAGTATATGCTTTTCTTCTATACATAACTTATGTTTCTTGGCGAAACGAGTTTTGCCGAAAAAACGGCATTAGCCGTTTGTTACGCTTGATGTAAATGCTCTCAGAGAGGAGTTTTAATGTTGTTGTTTTGGACTAAAAACAAGAAATGGATTTTAGTGCTTGGTCTTGTCCTGCTTATGGGTGTGCTTGCAGGATGCGGTGCTCCAACAACCCAGACGACGGAGACTGCCGATTTATTGAAGGGAAACTTCTGGGAGAAAAACGTTGTTTACTATTTTGCCTTAACGCTTGATACGTTCGCAGGCTGGTTCAATGACTCCTACGGACTTGCTATATTGCTTCTGACGATTATTGTAAGAACGTTAATTTTACCGTTAACGCTGAAACAATATCGCAGCTCCAAGGCGATGCAAGCTCTGCAGCCGCAAATGGCTGAAATTAAAAAGAAACACAAGGATAATCCGCAGAAGCAGCAAGAAGAGACGATGAAGCTTTTCCAAACCCATAAGGTAAATCCGATGGCGGGCTGTTTGCCGCTTATTGTTCAAATGCCGATTTTTATCGCGTTGTACAATTCCATCTATAAAAACCCGGATATTCGTGAGCATACGTTCTTATGGCTTCAACTAGGTGAGAAGGATCCTTATTACATTCTTCCGATTCTCGCTGCCGCTACGACTTTTATTCAGTCCAAGATGATGCAAAAGCAGCAAACGCAAACGATGCCTGGTATGGGCATGATGCTGGCGATCTTCCCTGTGCTTATTTTTGTAATGGCACTTTCATTCCCGGCAGCACTGCCGCTATATTGGGTTTACAGCAACATTTACACGATTGTTCAAAACTACTTCCTGTACGTTCGTTCATCTGACAAGGGTAAGGAGGTCCCTGCGAAATGAAGAAAATCGTCGCATCGGGGAAAACGGTAGAGGATGCTGTACGTAATGGATTAACACAATTGCAAGTCACTGAAGACCGCGTTAAACAAGTTGTGCTTGAGCAGCCCACAAAAGGTTTTTTTGGATTGTTCGGCGCAAAAGAAGCGAAAGTCGAGCTTGAGCTTATTCCCGATCCTATGCTGGAAGCGGAGCAATTTCTCCGTGAAGTAGCTGGTACGATGGGGCTGCAAGTAAACATCGATCGAAAGCAAACAAGAGAAGGAACCCACTTGTCCGTAACTGGAAGTGGCGACCTTGGTATGCTGATTGGACGTCGCGGACAAACGTTGGATGCATTACAGTACTTGGTTAATATTGTGGCTAACCGTTACTCTGACAGCCATCTGCGTATCGTGCTTGATGCAGAGGATTTTCGTGAGCGCCGCCGCAAGACATTAGCGGATTTATCCGACCGCTTAGCGGGACGGGTCATTCGCACCCGGAAAGAAGTTGTCCTGGAGCCAATGTCGCCGCATGAGCGCAAAGTCATTCATTCGCAGTTGCAGAATCACCCTAAGGTGAAAACGTTCAGTAAAGGCGATGAGCCTAACCGGCGAGTCGTCATCGCTTTGAGACAATAAGATGCACAACATAAATCAATACGAATCAATACGCTATCCGCAGCAATGGCTCATAATGGTCATTGCTGTTTTTCCATTTGAGAGGTGCTGACAGCAATGGTACATGATACGATAGCAGCCATTTCGACAGCAGTCGGAGAAGGCGGCATCGCCATAATAAGAATAAGCGGACCGGAAGCAATTGCCGGAATCGCATCGGTGTTTCGTTCAAAAATCAATCTAAAAGATGCAGAGACGCATACGCTGCATTATGGCCACATCATTGACCCGATATCGGGTGAAGAGGTGGAAGAAGTACTGGTTACGCTCATGCGCGGGCCGCGATCCTTTACGGCGGAAGATGTTGTCGAAATCAATGCGCATGGCGGCGTCATTGCCGTTAAAAAGGTCCTGGATGTGGTGCTGCAGCTGCAGGGATACCGCACGGCGGAACCAGGAGAGTTTACGAAGCGCGCTTTTCTAAATGGCCGAATTGATCTTATGCAGGCAGAGGCAGTCATTGATTTGATCCGTTCCAAATCGGATCGGGCTTTTTCCGTTGCGCGGAAGCAAGCGGAGGGCGTTTTGTCGAAGCGGATTAAAGCTTTAAGGCAGACTGTCATTGAGCTGCTGGCTCATATCGAAGTGAACATTGATTATCCGGAGCATGACGTGGAGGAAATGACGAATTCTTTTATTCGCGACCAATGCGATTCTGCTATTGATGAAATAGATCGTTTGTTAAAAACCGCAAATGAAGGCAAGATATTACGAGAGGGCATCGTAACGGCAATTGTGGGTCGGCCCAATGTCGGTAAGTCGTCTCTTATGAATGTACTGACGCAAGAAAACAAAGCGATTGTTACGGATATTCCCGGAACGACCCGTGATGTCATTGAGCAGTTTGTGGCATTAAACGGCATACCGCTCCGACTGCTCGACACAGCAGGTATCCGGGAAACAACGGACGTGGTTGAACGAATCGGAGTAGAAAGATCGCGCAATGCCCTTGAAGAAGCGGATCTCATTTTGCTAGTGCTCAATTATAATGAACCGCTGCAAGCAGATGATCGGGAACTTTTGCTGCAAATGAAGGGCCGCCCGGTCATTGCGATCATAAATAAGACTGACTTGCCGCGTCAATTAGAAATTGAGGTGGTGGAGGAGTCGATTTCTGCGGATTCCATCGTAAAAATGTCGGTTCTTGAAGAGGACGGTCTTGACCGTCTGGAGAAAACGATTAGCGAGATGTTTTTTGAGGGGCAACTTGAATCCGGCGATTTGACATATGTAAGCAACGTTCGACATATTGCTTTACTGAAGAGGGCGAGACAGTCCCTTGTCGATGCGATCGAAGCTTCAGAAGCAGGCATTCCAATCGATCTCATCCAGATTGATGCTCGCTCCGCTTGGGAGTCGCTTGGCGAAATCCTTGGAGACGAAGCCGGCGACTCCCTGATTGATCAAATTTTCTCGCAGTTCTGCTTAGGAAAATAGTTGGATGTAGGTGAGGGTTAAGTGGTGATTTTGCTATCCGCAGATTATGGCGGTTTAAAAGGAAGAAGTATTGCAAAAAAGGTTATATCCTGCAGAACATTACAAAATTCGAGTTTGTTTACCATAAACATATTCATCTAATGCTAATGCAATAAGGATGAACATGATCGAGGCTTTTATTGAAAGTCTCGATCAATGATTAAGAGATCTGTTTTATCGTAAACCTCAATTAGAGCAAACGAAATGAAGCAGATTTTCTGTGAAAGCCTTTAGGAGGGTGAAAAATAATGAGATATAACGCTGGTGAATATGACGTGATTGTCATTGGAGCGGGGCATGCGGGCTGTGAGGCGGCGCTTGCTGCTGCGCGTATGGGCTGCGAAACGCTGCTGCTTACGATAAATTTGGACATGGTTGCATTTATGCCTTGCAATCCATCGATCGGCGGTCCGGCCAAAGGCCATGTTGTCCGTGAAATTGATGCTTTAGGCGGCGAAATGGGACGCAATATCGATAAAACATTTATTCAAATGAGAATGCTTAATACGGGTAAAGGCCCTGCTGTGCATGCCTTACGCGCGCAGGCCGACAAATTTGATTATCAGCATGTAATGAAGAAAACAATTGAGGAAACACCGCATTTGACGCTGCGCCAGGGAATGGCGGAGGAGCTTATCGTTGAAGATGGCAAATGCTTAGGTATCGTTACAAAAACAGGAGCAGAATATCGTGCACGCACGACTGTTGTTACAACAGGAACCTATTTGCGCGGAAAAATCATTATGGGCGAGCTGATGTACGAAAGCGGTCCGAATAATCAACAGCCTTCGGTCAGACTTTCTGCAAGCTTGAAGGAAAATGGGCTCGAGCTTGTTCGTTTTAAAACAGGCACTCCGCCGCGTGTTCATAAAGACACCATTGATTTCACTAAAACAGAGATTCAGCCAGGTGACGACAAGCCCAAGTTTTTCTCTCATGAGACCGAGTCTTCTGCCAATGAACAGCTCCCTTGCTGGTTGACGTATACGTCAGAAGCAACACACAAAATTATTAATGATAATTTGCATCGCGCTCCGATGTTCTCCGGTGCTATTGAGGGTACGGGCCCGCGGTATTGTCCGTCAATCGAAGACAAAATCGTGCGTTTTGCCGATAAGCCTAAGCACCAAATCTTTTTAGAGCCGGAAGGCAAAAATACATCTGAATATTATGTGCAAGGGCTATCGACAAGCATGCCGGAGGATGTCCAGCTTGGTATTTTGCGATCTATCCCAGGTTTGGAAAAAGTTGAGATGATGCGCAATGGCTATGCTATTGAATATGATGCGGTTGTTCCTACGCAGCTGTGGCCGTCTTTAGAAACAAAGGTGATTGACAGCTTGTTTACGGCTGGGCAAATTAACGGAACATCGGGATATGAGGAAGCCGCGGGTCAGGGCGTTATGGCGGGGATTAATGCAGCGCGTAAAGTACAAGGAAAAGAACCGATTATCATCGGTCGTTCAGAGGGCTATATTGGCGTAATGATTGACGACCTTGTTACGAAAGGTACTAATGACCCTTACCGGTTGCTTACCTCAAGAGCGGAATATCGCTTATTGCTTCGCCATGACAATGCGGATCTACGTTTAACGCCAAAAGGTTATGAAATTGGGCTTATATCGGAAGAGCGCTACAATAAATTTTTAAGAAAAAAAGAATTGGTTGAAACCGATATTGAACGTCTGCGCGGCACAAAGGTGAAGCCAGATCAAGTGAATGAAATGCTGGTTGCTGCTGGCACAGCTCCGATGGAGCATGGAACAGACGCGCTTTCCTTGCTTAGACGGCCTGAGGTTACCTATGCGATGCTTGAGACGGTAGTGCCTTCCGTTCCGGAAATGACGGAGGAAATGAAGGAGCAAGTTGAAATTCAAATCAAGTACGCAGGATATATTGAAAAGCAGCTGGTGCAAGTAGAACGCCTGAACAAAATGGAGAAAAAACGGATTCCGGATGACATTGAATATAATGATGTTCGCAGCTTAGCTTCTGAAGCAAAACAAAAGCTCTCCGTTATTCGTCCTCTATCCATTGGGCAAGCTTCTCGTATTGCTGGCGTAACCCCGGCAGATATTTCAATACTGCTTGTGTACTTGGAGCATTATAACCGTGTAACTGCAGCGAGAGGTTCTTAATATGGATGAAACATTGCTTTGGTTTACAAAGAGGATGGAGGAGAGCGGCATTCCGCTTTCCTCTGAACAGCTAGATCAATTCGAGCTTTATTTCCGGTTGCTTGTCGAGTGGAATGAAAAAATGAATTTGACGGGAATTACGGAAAGAGATGCCGTTTATGAAAAACATTTTTATGATTCGATATCGCTTTCCTTTTATACGAAAATGAATAACATCCGTAACATTGCGGATATTGGTTCGGGTGCTGGTTTTCCAAGTATACCTTTGAAAATTTGTTTTCCGCATCTAAAAGTGATGATTGTTGATTCTTTGAATAAAAGAATTCAATTTTTATCTCATCTTACCGAGCAGCTTGGTTTAAAGGATGTTTTGTGTTTGCATGGCCGGGCGGAGGATATTGCGCAGTTAGCTGAACATCGTGACAACTATGATTTAGTAACGGCAAGAGCCGTTGCTCGTTTGAATGTGTTAAACGAATTTTGTTTACCTTTCGTAAGAAAAGGCGGTTTATTCGCAGCTATGAAAGGTTCACAATCTGATGAAGAAGTACGAGAGGCAGCTTTTAGCTTAAGAGAGCTTAAGGGGAAAATTAAATCGCAGCATCAACTGTCGCTTCCGAACGAACAATCCGAGCGTCACATTGTTTTAATAGAAAAGACGGATGCTACTCCGCGTAAATACCCAAGAAAAGCGGGCACACCACTTAAACAACCGCTTCTGTAAAATCAACTATATTGTTCCACGTGAAACAATTGAAAATCCTATAATCGCCATATTTATGCAACATTTATTCATTCAGAACTAGTGTCAAGCAGGAGATCGTCCAGCTTTAGTCGAATCCTTAAGATAGATGAAGAGACTGGACGACACCGTTAGCTTGCGAACAAAAAGCATTGTCCTTGTTAAGGCAGTTGTTCACAGAGCGCGGATAAATATAAGCATCGTATAAGTTCCAAAGCTATACTTGATTATATTTGAAACAAAGCCTCTCCTATCATTTCCGAATGAATTTTGTTATGGATGTTCGCCGTGCAGTTGACGATTATTACCTGAGATAGGTTCTCGCAACCGAAATAATCCAATTGGCAATGAACGAATCTTACTGCTGAAGCGTATTTATTGCAAAAACCTTGTAATTGCTTTTTAATAGAATAGCAGCTCTATTTGTTTATAGCAGATAGAGGCTGCATCTAATATGAAACGCATGATTCCGTTAGTGTTGGGGAAAATGGTTTCATTTGAAGTGATTAAAAACAAGGTTTATCTCATGATCGGGTGGTAATTATCGATATGAAAGAACAATTTTCTCGATTGTTCGGCCTGTCCGAGCAGCGCATACCGCAAGAAGAAGTTCGACAAATTCCGATTCAAGAAATTGACGCAAGTCCATTTCAGCCGCGTACCATTTTTGATGACGATCGAATTGAAGAGTTATGTCAGACGATTAGAACACATGGCGTAATCCAGCCTATTGTTGTTCGCATGCGAAATGGCAGATATGAAATAATTGCAGGAGAGCGCCGCTGGCGTGCGGTTACCAAGCTTGGTTATGATACCATTCCTGGAATTGTTCGTGAATTCAATGATTCGCAGACCGCTTCTATTGCTCTGATTGAAAATCTGCAAAGAGAAGGCTTATCGGCTATTGAGGAAGCGATTGCATATCAAAAGCTGATTGAGCTCCATCAATTAACACAAGAAAGCCTAGCTCAGCGACTCGGAAAAAGCCAATCCACGATTGCAAACAAATTGCGATTGTTAATGCTAAATGATACGATTAAGATGGCATTGATGGAACGCAAAATTACGGAACGACATGCGCGTGCTTTATTGTCGTTAGATAGTGAAGAGCTTCAACTTAAGGTTTTAGAAGAGATCATTACTAAAGATTTAAATGTAAAGCAAACCGAGGTTCGTATTGCCTTCTTAAAAGAATCGACTAAATTAAAGAAAGCGAAGCGTATCTCTTTTACAAAGGATGTTCGTTTGGCTTTAAATACAATTAGACAATCGATTGAGATGGTCTCCGGTTCAGGCCTGCAAATTAAAACGAACGAAAAGGATCACGATGATCATTACGAAATTGTCATCCAAATCCCTAAACGATAGAAATATAATTAAACAATGCAATAATTAAACGTTTATTTTGTGCCGCCCTCACCGAGGGCGGCGATGCCATTTGTAGCAAAAGTCATATTTTTAGTAGATTATAAAAACAACCGAAATATCATTTTTATTCCTATATTATATTGGGGTATTTTTGCTTCTTAGAAAAGCACATAAAAGTTGTACACATTGAGGTGAGCCGGTTTTGTCGAAAATTATTGCAATAGCCAACCAGAAGGGCGGTGTCGGAAAAACGACAACGTCTGTCAATTTAGCTGCTTGTCTAGCATCACTTGGTAAAAAAGTGCTGCTGGTTGATATTGATCCACAGGGGAATACAACGAGTGGATTAGGTATTAACAAGGGTGATGTTACGAACTGTATTTATGATGTGCTTATTAATGATGTCCATCCGAAGGATGCCATGTTTGAAACAAGGGTCCCCGGATTAAAAATCATTCCGGCAACCATTCAACTGGCTGGTGCGGAAATTGAGTTGGTTCCTACGATATCGAGGGAGCTTCGCTTGAAAAAGTCGTTACACATGGTCAAGGATGATTTTGATTATGTATTGATTGATTGCCCGCCTTCCCTAGGCATTTTGACCATCAACTCCTTAACTGCTGCGGATTCTGTCCTTATTCCTATTCAGTGTGAATATTATGCGCTTGAAGGATTGAGTCAGCTGTTGAACACGGTTCGACTCGTTCAAAAGCATTTGAATACATCTCTTCAAATTGAAGGTGTTCTTCTAACCATGCTGGATGCAAGAACAAACTTGGGCATTCAGGTTATTGAAGAGGTTAAAAAGTATTTCCAACAAAAAGTATATCAAACCATTATTCCGCGCAACGTTCGTTTGAGTGAGGCTCCATCGCATGGACAAGCAATTATCACATATGATCCACGTTCTAAAGGTGCGGAAGTTTATCTTGAACTCGCAAAGGAAGTGATTATGTATGAGCAAGCGGCTAGGTAGAGGGCTGGATGCGCTTATCCCATCGCTTTCTGTGAATGACGATGACAAAGTGATTGAAATTTCATTAACGCAGCTAAGGCCTAACCCGTATCAGCCAAGGAAAACATTCGACGAGGATTCCATAAAAGAACTAGCAGAATCCATTAAGCAGCATGGCATTATTCAACCGATTATCGTTCGTACCGTATTAAAGGGCTATGAAATCATTGCGGGGGAGAGACGTTTTCGCGCTTCCCAATTTTGTGGCAATGCGACCATTCCTGCCGTAGTCAGGTCTTTCACAGACCAACAGGTAATGGAAATTGCCTTGATTGAAAATCTCCAACGCGAGGATTTGAATGCAATAGAAGTTGCTATAGCATATCAAGCGCTTATTGATAAGTTCAAGCTCACGCAAGAAGAGTTGTCTATGAAGGTAGGTAAGTCGCGTTCGCACATTGCAAACTTTGTAAGACTGCTTTCATTGCCATCCGAAATTAAAGACAATGTTTCACGTGGAACAATTTCAATGGGCCATGCAAGAGCATTAGTTGGGATTAAGGATGATAAAACACAGAAGGAATTAGCAGACCTGACCGTAGCGCAAGAGTGGAGCGTGCGCGATCTGGAAGAGGCGATTCAGAAGCTTGATTCTAAGCAACCAGAAGATGTAACTAAGCCGAGCCAGCGGAAACGTGATCCTTATATCGATCATCTTGAGGAATCATTGCGTGAACGATTTAAAACCACCGTTAAAATTAAGCAGCAGAAAGATAAAGGCAAAATAGAGCTTCAGTACTATAGCAAACAGGATTTGGAAAGGTTGCTAGAACTGCTGCAATATATGGCATAAAGCTATACCAAACAATGGCATACCTAAGTTGTAATCTTGCTTTTGAAAGATTAAACTAAGGTATGCCATTGTTGTGAACAGGGAGCTAGGAAAGGTGTGAATTTGTGATTAACAACGAACAATCGGTCATTTATTTAGACCATGCTGCAACATCTTGGCCTAAACCGCCGGCAGTAACGGAAGCAGTCATTCACGCTATGTTGAATGACGCCGCTAATCCAGGTAGAGGCAGCCATGCAATGGCTGTGAGGGCCAGTCGTATTTTGTTTGAGACGCGTAAGCATCTTGCTAAGCTTTTCAACATAAAAAACCCGAATGATATTGCATTCACCTCAAATACAACCATGTCGTTAAATATGGCGATCAAGGGTTGGCTGAAGCCGGGCGATCATGTCATTGCAACTTCAGTGGAGCACAACTCGGTAAGACGGCCATTATATTACTTGGAGCAAACGATGGGTATTGAAGTAAGCTATGTGGAATCGGATGAACGCGGCTTTTTAAATTTAGATGATGTTGCCAATGCCATACGTCCCAATACAACGCTCGCGGTTGTTAATCATAGTTCTAACCTGCTTGGAACGATAATGCCCGTAGCGGAAATTGCTGAGCTTACAAAAAAACATGGCATAAAGCTTCTTGTAGACGCAGCTCAAAGTGCCGGTATAATACCTGTAGATGTAAGAGCTATGGGGATTGATATGCTTGCTTTCCCAGGGCATAAGGGACTGCTTGGTCCACAGGGCACAGGAGGCCTATACATCAATCCTGAGCTTGATTTGGTGCCGTTATTGCATGGCGGAACCGGGAGTCAGTCAGAGGCGCGTGAGCAGCCCCAGGTTAGGCCGGATCGCTATGAGGCCGGAACTCAAAATACACCAGGCTTGGCAGGGCTTAAAGCAGGTGTTCAGTATGTGTTGAATGAGACGGTTCAGAAAATCCATACTAAGGAATGGACATTGACGCAGAGGCTTTTGGAAGGACTAAAATCGGTTAATGGAGTCAAATTGATGGGGCCTGATCTTGGTGAACAGCGAACAGGAATTGTGGCTTTTAATTTAACCGGCGTTGATCCATCGGAGCTGTCGTTCATTCTGGATCAGCATTACCGGATTGCCGTGCGAGCCGGCTTTCATTGTACACCGCTCGCACATGCTTGTGCAGGAACTACGGAGACGGGAGCTATACGCGCTAGTGTTGGCGTATTTACGACAAACGAGGAAATCGATACTTTGACAATGGCCATAAAGGAAATCGCACAGCAGTATGGGGTATAGCAATGAATTGGGGGCGGATTAACAACGATGGAAGACTGGACATCAAATCCGATGAATGCTGTTACGGTGGGGTTAGCTTTATTTGTCATCATATTATTCATTTGGATTTCAATCATTGGCGGGCGGCTGAAAAAGCTGCGTAAGCAGTATACAGCGGTCATGGGGAATACGGGAGTAACGAATATTGAAACTGTGATTATTGAATTGAAGGAAAGCCTTACAGAACTGCAGCAGGAAAACAAACAATTGAAATCGCAATTAACTGAGGTGCAAGAAACTGTGCATTTGCAAAAAGGGAAAATAGGCGTTATCCGTTATAATGCTTTTGCTGAACAAGGCAGTGATCTTAGCTTTTCAATTGCCATTATTAATGATGCGAAGGACGGAGCCGTTTTCTCGAGTTTACACAGCAGGGAAACCAGCTATGTCTATGCAAAGCCAGTCGAAAAAGGCGAATCTGTTTATCCATTAACGCCTGAAGAGCGCAAAGCTATTTTGGAAGCAAAATAACATCCGGACATCTCATTAAAGATTATCAGAGGCTGCTGTTTGTTCAATTGCAGTGTTGGTAAGATGAACGTTATTCGCAATCGCTGTAAAAAGGCTAAGCGCTATAATATCGGACATTTTCATTACAAGATGCAGGCGAGTGTTTTGCAGCACGAAATATTCCATAAAGCCGCCAACGTTAACGATACCGGTAATATGGATATCGCCAACCGGAGGGAGATCTTTATTGACGCCGGCACCAGGGCGAACAGGGCCAACACCTACTTGGATACTGCCTACGCTGGAAACTTGACCAAGGCATGCATCGATACCGATAACAAAAGGTTTATGATAGCGGCGATTGATTTCAATAAGCGTATCATCCAAATTCATGGCATGGACAGGGTTTTCTAATGTGCCAAACAGCTCGAAATGAGGACTGCGGTACTTGGATAAATTCGTTCCGATTAGAGGTCCCAAAGCGTCGCCCGTTGATCGGTCCGTACCCACGCATACGACTACGATGGGGCGGTTGCCGGCCATCTCTTCCAGCATGGCGGTTAGGCGATTAACCAGCATGCCAATAACGTTAGCAGTCGTGTAAGGTACCTTCAAAGGCGTCTCTTTAATAAATGAAAGTTTCATAGAATCCCTCCGATAATACCGATATGTTACTAGTATATGGATGGGACAACCATTTTATACGTCAGATAGTTTTGATATTTTGTTTGCGAAATGGTTTGTCATTCGAATCAATGGAGGTCATGCACGTGCTAATTGCGTTTGACTCCACGCAGCAGGCATTGCGTGCGGAGATGCTGCTGGAATATGCAGAAATCGAAATCGATATTTGTCCTACGCCCAAAGAAATAACAGCCGGCTGCGCGTTATCGATTCATTTTCCGGAAGAGGATTTATTGATGGTAAAGGAAGTCATTGTGCAAGAAAACGTAGAGGTTAGAGGCATATTTAAAGCCATCGAATCCGGATACGAGCAAGTAAACATATAATTTAGATAAGGGTTGGAAAGAGGAGGAAGTAGTATGTCAATCAAAGAACGATACGATAAAGTTGTTACATGGTTGACAGATAATGAATTTTGGGGATCCTTCGGCAGCTCAGCTTTGCGTGTCGTAATGTTTTTGTTTATTGGGCGATTAGTGGTTTGGATTATACATAAAACAATCGATCGGGTTATTTTGGAACGTGAGAGCAAGAGGCCGGTTAACCATACGAGAAGGATGACAACGGTTGGCAAGCTCATGAAAAATGTAGCCTCGTATGTCGTTTACTTCATATCAACCATGCTTATTCTATCTGAGTTCGGCATTAATCTAGGTCCTTTGCTTGCGGGAGCAGGAGTGTTGGGACTAGCAATAGGTTTTGGCGCCCAGAGCTTGGTTAAGGATATTATTACAGGATTTTTTATCGTGCTGGAGGATCAATTTGCCGTCGGCGATGTCATACAAACGGGTCAGTTTAAAGGAACCGTGGAAGTGATCGGTCTTCGGACAACGCGGATCCAAAGCTGGACGGGTGAGGTCCATATCGTGCCAAACGGCATGATTAACGAGGTTACGAACTTCTCGATCAATAACAGCATCGCCGTTGTAGACATTTCGATTGCTTTTGAAGAAGAGGTTGACCGTGCCCTTGAGGTCGTTCGCCATACGATGATAACGATGCAGGATGAGAATTTGATTAATGCGCCAGAGGTACTCGGTATCCAAACGATTGCTCCCACTGGCGTGACCCTTCGCGTTATTGCAGAATGCCGTCCCAATACGCATCCGGTTGTGGCGCGAAAATTAAATATGGTGATCAAGAAAGCATTAGATGCGAGCGGAATCGAAATTCCTTATCCGAGAATGGTGACCTATCACCGGAATGAAAAAGGGGGCGTGAAAGGTGGAGCGTAAGCAATTTGAGCTGGGTGATGTCGTTCAAATGAAAAAACAGCATCCATGCGGCTCTAATGAAATGGAAATCATTCGAATGGGCATGGATATTCGCATTAAATGCGTGGGTTGTAAACACAGCGTGCTTATCCCGCGAGCTAAATTCGAAAAAAATATGAAGAAAGTGCTTCGGTCAAAAGGTGCAACGGAAGATGGCTCCAATGCTTAATGATCAATAATAAAAAAACAGAACAAGCACTTGCATGAAGACAAGGCTTATGATACAATAATTTTTACATGCGGAGAGGTACCCAAGAGGCCCAAGGGGGCTGACTCGAAATCAGCTAGGCGGGTCAAACCGTGCGTGGGTTCGAATCCCACCTTCTCCGCCATACTTAAACAGTCAAACGATTCGATATTCGGATCGTTTTTTTATTTACATATTATTTTGCTGGGAGGCCAGTGAATTGAGCGCGCCTAAGCTGCCTTTAACGGATGATGAACGCAAGCGATTAAGACAAGCAAAGATTAAGCTCCTTGATTTAGTGAATTTTTCCGCGGAAGAACTAAGCGTCACATTATTGGTTTCCGTGAATCGAGCAGCGCATTTGCTTGCACTTGCTATCTTTCAAAGCGTGCCATCGATTGGCCCGAGCCTCTCCATGAATTTAGTCGAGCTGGGTTATTTATCGTTGGACCAAATTAAGAGCGGCGGAGAGAGCGGAGCCGAGCTTGTAGACCGTCTGGAGCGCCTGCACGGTGTTTGGATGGATCCGTGCGTAGAAGACGTGATGAGGCTAGCCGTGTACCATGCGAATCATCCAGGGAGCGATAAGCAATGGTGGGACTTTACGCAGGAGCGGAAGTTGTACCGAGCGGAGCATGGTTATCCCGCAGATCGCCCAAGTAAAAGCTGGCACGAGTAGAAAAGAGAAGAGGGCTCTCGCGAGCCCTCTTCTTGACGGTGGTTGATGGTTGAGTCGATTAATTCTCACGACAAGCATTTGAAACCTTGGAATCATTCGTCAATCGGAGCAAATCAGCCAGGGCTTCATTTTATCCTTTTGAGCACAACGTTACGTATCCGCTTGAACGGTTGTACCTAACGATGCTCGAATGCGCGTGTGTTACAGACATGTGTCTTTGGCACAACCCTCCGCTTCTATCCTGTGTGAACGAAATCCTCTTAAGGCGGTACTCACCTGCGAAACGAATGCTGATCCATCAGAAGACGGGACCAGTCGTTTACGCATGCCAAAATGGTTCAACGGAACCACACCTCTCTTACACCGTCGATAATTAGAATGACCAAGGAAGCCCTTCACCATTCATTAAACCAAAAAACTAATGCCCCATACGCTTCCATTTTCGTTCATGGTTGCTTGTTTCCGGAAAGCGTTCTCCCTTGTTAAGCCTAACTTTTTTCGGATTTTGAATGCCCATGTGAAATGAATTCACTCCATCCTCGATATAAGTGCCATCGTTCGGAGCTCTGTCTCCCGGCGAAAAGATTGTACCTTCACCCATCATGATCATCCTCCAGCATAATTTTGGCGCGTTAAAGAGAAGCTCGCTTCATCTGTCCGCTGGGGTAGTATTTGCAGTAAGGTTAATTTGCATAAGTAGCAGATATCGGCTAAAAAACGTATTCGAGCAAAACCTCTGTTATTTTCGCTTGTCATAGGCGATTGAATTTGATATAGTATAGAGATGCGAGCAGAAGCTCGTTCCTTGCTCCATTTATGGGGCCGTTAGTCCAAGAGGAGGTGAAACAATATGCGCAAATATGAAGTAATGTACATCGTTCGTCCAGACGTTGAGCAAGAAGCCTTGCAAGCGATCGTTGACAAATTCCATGGCATTATCTCCAACGGCGGAGAGGTCACAAAGCAAGATGTGAGCGGAAAACGTCGTCTTGCGTATGAGATCAATAAGCTTCGTGATGGGTACTTTGTACTGGTACATTTCAACGCAACGACTGAAGTTGTGAATGAACTTGACCGCATCATGAAGATTACGGATGAAGTTATCCGTTCGTTGATCGTCA
Source organism: Pristimantibacillus sp. PTI5 (assembly GCF_048572955.1). GTDB lineage: Bacteria > Bacillota > Bacilli > Paenibacillales > Paenibacillaceae > Pristimantibacillus. Next base: position 3,105,680 of record NZ_CP183886.1, on the reverse strand, counting down.
GAGACGTCGCTTAATCCACGCTGGATTGTTCGATTGGGAGGTCAGAAACGATGTTGAACCGTGTTATACTAATTGGTAGATTGACGAGAGACCCAGAGCTTCGCTATACGCCTGCAGGTGTTGCGGTTACTCAATTTACGCTAGCAGTAGATCGTCCGTTTACGAGCGGCGGTCAAGGCGAGCGTGAAGCGGATTTTATTCCGGTTGTAACTTGGCGTCAACTGGCCGAGACTTGCGCCAACTACTTGCGTAAAGGCCGCTTAACAGCGGTTGAAGGACGCATTCAAGTACGGAATTACGAGAACAACGAAGGCAAACGCGTCTACGTAACGGAAGTTATCGCGGATAACGTTCGGTTCTTGGAATCCAATAAAGACGGCGGCGGCTCGCGCGAAGAAGGCGGAAGCAGCTACAGCGGCGGTACAAGCAGCGGCGGCGGATCTTACGGCGGCAACGCTTCCCAAAGCGGCGGTAACCGGCCATCTGGCAATAACTCACGTAACGACAGCCGTGATCCTTTCCAGGATGACGGACGCCCGATTGATATATCAGAGGATGATTTGCCCTTTTGATATCGGAGTAGCTTCTACTTCGCGTATCAATGGAACGGTTATGCAGCCTTTATCGCAATATAAAGCTGCTGCGTAATTGTAAAATTTTCAACGATAAGGAGGATACCTATCATGGCTTTCAAGCAAAGAGATAACGGTGGCGACGAGCGTCCAGAACGTAAGTTCAGCGGACGTAAAGGCGGACGCAACAAACGCCGTAAAGTGTGTTTCTTCACTGTAAACAAAATCACTAAAATTGACTATAAAGATGTAGATTTGCTGAAAAAGTTTATCAGCGAGCGCGGCAAAATTTTGCCACGTCGTGTGACTGGAACAAGCGCGAAATACCAACGCTTGCTTACAATCGCAGTTAAACGTTCACGTCAAATCGCATTGCTTCCTTACACGACTGAATAGGTCGATAAGCGAATATGCACAAAACGGAGGAGCCTGTCACCAAGGGCTCTTTTTGTTTATTTAGGGGCCCGTATGAATACGGGCCTTTTTTTTGTTGCATGCTAATTCAATCGATATAGGGGGCGTATACGAGAATGCAATTTATATTTTATCTAGCTCTTATTATCGCTGCTACAAAGGCTGCAGGGCATTTATCTGTTCGATTAGGGCAGCCTGCCGTGCTTGGAAAGCTGCTCGCGGGTATCATCCTTGGGCCAGCCTTGCTCGGATGGGTACATCCTGACGATTTCATTGATCATTTTGCGGAAATCGGCGTGCTTCTACTCATGTTCATCGCAGGTTTGGAAACGGACTTGGAGCAGCTTCAAAAAAATTGGAAAGCATCCTTCGCGGTTGCCATTGGCGGAATCATCCTTCCGTTTGTTGGAGGATACGCCATTGCAGCAGCTCTAGGCTTGTCAAATACAGAAGCATTATTTCTTGGTTTGCTGCTTTGTGCCACATCCGTCAGCATATCGGTTCAAACGCTAAAGGAAATGAATCAGCTTAATTCCAAGGAAGGGACGACGATACTTGGAGCAGCGGTTGTAGACGATGTCGTTGTGGTTGTGCTTTTAGCAGTAATGATGAGTTTGCTTGGTGCATCAGGCGATGTTTCCTTACCGATATTAATTGGTAAAAAGTTATTATTCTTTGTTATTATCATAGTCATATCCATATGGGTCATTCCATTCTTTATGAAGCAGTTCGCTCGGTTTAAAGTAACGGAAGCAGCCATGAGCGGAGCGTTGATTGCCTGCTTTGCGTTTTCTTATTTTGCCGAGAAAATGGGCGTGGCCGGAATTATTGGCGCTTTTGCGGCTGGAATCGCCATATCCCAAACCTCGTTTAAGCATGATGTGGATTCCAAGGTTGAGCCGATCGCCTATACGTTATTCGTGCCTGTTTTCTTCGTGAGCATCGGTTTAAATATCACATTTGTCGGAGTAGGCAATCAGCTCGTTTTTATTCTGTTGTTATCGCTGGTTGCGATTCTGACGAAGCTGCTGGGCGGAGGATTAGGTGCAAGGCTAACTGGCTTCAACAATCACTCTTCGCTGGCAATTGGCGCCGGAATGGTATCCAGGGGAGAGGTGGCGCTTATAATTGCAGCATCGGGATTAGAATCGGGGCTCTTGCTTCCGAAGTATTTTACGGCAGTGGTCATCGTGGTCATTTTGACGACGCTAGTCACACCGCCAATGTTGAAAATGGTTTTCCCCCAAAAAAAACAAGAGCAGCATCCTTAATCGGGATACTGCTCTTTCTTTGACGACGCACGGGAAGGGCGTTTCTGTTTCTTCTACCGCCTACGCGTTACTCTGCTTTTACCAACCTTAACGGAAGGTTTGGATGTACGCGGCTTGGTGTATACTTTATTTGATTTGCTTGATTCATTGGCTTCCTTTACAATTTTCCCCTTAGTGGCTGGCTTGGAAGTAATGGTATCTTTATTCTGGCTTGAGCTTGTATTTGGTGAGGAAGCTGAAGCATTGGCATCCTTGGAACGCTTAAACACCGAGCCCGTTCGATTAACCGTTAACGGAGGAGCCAGCTTCTTATCCTCTACCGTAGGGACACGGTATGAGGTATTAGGCTTATATATATCCTTGGTTGTATATCCGCGATATTTCCCTTTGCCATATTTGCCATGATCGAACAAGTCGTCAAGAACACTGGCAATAAGGTAGCCCTGAAGAAAACTCGAGCTGTAATTTTGCCTTACATACTCGGTGGAGTTAATCGCGATTAATGTGTCGGACGGATCGTCAGGAGCTTGATCCAACTGAATGACTTCGTCCGAATAAACGAGAAACATCCGCTCCGTACTCACTTCGCTCTGCTGCTCGGGCTTTCGCTGGTCCGCTAAATTAGCGGCCACATCGGGAACGGAGATATTATCGGCACGGTACACATAAGAGGTCTCATTGCCGGAACCATTGACCGATTGCAAAGGATATTGATCCTTCACGGAATCCGAAACGGCGCAAGCCGTGAGAAGAGGGATGATAAAGCTCAGCAGAAGCAGGTATTTAATCGATTGATGCCACCATTTATTCATCATGTCCTCCTATCCGCCCCGCAGCACGCGAACATCGGCCGGCAGAACGCTTTCTCCTTCATAAAGCATGAAGCGTCCGTCCTGCCATTCGATACGGAGAAGCCTCATATCATCAGATTGGTATTGCCAGACATGCTGTTCGCCTCCCTGCATGTAAGGCGTTTTGCCGCTGGCCATAATTAAGCCGGAGAATTGCTCCTCCATGTGGTAATTCCGATCATCCAACTCCAAAATAGTCGGGACCTCATCAATGGAGTCCAGCCGCCCGTCAATGGGATCATATAGCGCATATACCGTACTTTCCCGTTCCTCTACAGTCAAGTAGCGAATGGTAATGCCGTCCTGAAGCGTAAGCACGATGGCATTGCGGGATCGGTTATGTGTTCGGCCTGTTACGTTGTAAGTAATTAAGGAAACCTCGCATACATCGCCAGGCGAAAGCGTCATGATACTTTTCTCAGCAATGGGCGCTTCAGCGGGAGTAAGCAGGTTTTTGATCCTTTTGAACAAGCTCATCTGAAATGCTCCTTTATTAAATTAGATAGATCCAATGATCAGCGCACCGGCAATATGAAGGGATCCGGCAAACAATGCATAACCGATCTTGCCTTCATGGATTCCTTGCTCCAGCTTCATCCCGCTTATGGCGATGACTACTTTCTCCACGATCCACTCCAGCACGAGCAAGAGGACGAAAGAGACGAGGGAGATGACAAGAGCTTCCCACATTTCACTGGATTTGCTGATAGATTGGGATAAAATGTACGCCTGAGCAAAAAGCTTAAGCACAAAACGAGTCGTTACGGCTGTATTTCCGTTTTTAATTTCTTGCAAATCATTGTACTTCGTAAACCGGGAGTCCAGAAACATAATAATGACGAGTAAAATGGCTCCTGCGCCAGTCCAAACCGGAATACGGATAAGATCAATCCATGACATCGATAATTCCTCCAAGGTTTTGAATTTATAAAAATGACCGCCTTTTGTTAAAACCGGGGAGTCCGAGTCCTAACACCAGCGGTCATACTATACAATACTTCCTAATTAATTGGAAGAACTATTGTTTCTCGTACTGCTTCATCAGCGCGGCTAATTCATCTTCTACCGCTTTGTCCTTGCCGAGCTTCTCGAATTCCTCATCAAGCGATTTGCCTTTAGCGTTGATTTCATTGCTCGCTTCCGCTTGAGCCTCCATTTGCAGCATTTTCTCTTCCATGCGTTTCATGCCTGAGGCAGCGGAATCGGTGCCAAAGCCCGACATCGCTTTATTGATTTCCGTTTGCGCCTTAGCCGCTTGATAACGGGCGACCAGCGTTTCGCGCTTGTTCTTCAGATCGGTGAGCTGCTTGCGCATTTCATCCAGCTTGCCGCGCAAGTTGTCAGCGAGCATTTTATTCTGGTCAAAGCTGGACTTGTATTCAGAAGCCTTTTGTTCGGCCGATTTTTTCTCTTCCAGGGCACGTCGCGCAAGCTCAATATTTTGAGATTGGGCAGCAAGATGTGCTTGCTCACCGCGTTTCTCAACAAGCTGGGATTGCTCCTCATACAGCTGCTTGAATTTTTTCTCGATCGCAATTTGCGCGGCAACGGCTTTCTCTGCATCTGCAAGGTCTTCCTGCATATCGCGAATATATTGATCGGTCAGTTTTATTGGATCTTCCGCTTTCTCAATCAAAGAGTAAACATTCGATAAAGTAAGGTCTCGCAGTCTTTTGAATATAGACAAGTTAATCCCTCCTAGGATTGTTTCACATAAATAATGATACGCTCAATAAAAGCAATTAGTTGCAAGATTATTTAGGAATCGCGTTATTCGCGTTTATCTTTGAAGTAATGCTACAATGAATCAAATGAAGCACCTTCGGAGAAGAAAAGGAGAAATCTCGATGGAAAATGCCAAAACGGGAACAGAGCGGTTCAAACGATTTATTTTGAATAACAAATTCGTATTGTTTCTGCTTGTGCTGCTGCTCGTTGGACTGAATATTATGGTACTGACGAAAATATCGTATATTTTCACGCCGGTTACGGTGCTCCTTAAAACCTTGCTGCTGCCAGTCATCTTGGCGGGCATCGCGTATTATCTTTTGAACCCCATTGTCGATTATTTGGATAGCAAAGGCGTAAAACGAGTGTATTCTATTATTTTGATCTTCCTGCTGGGAGCGGGACTGGTCACGGTCGTGCTGGTCGCAGTCATCCCTTTTCTCAATGAGCAAGCGGTAAGCTTCGTTAATAATTTTCCTAAATACGGAGACCAGCTGCGAAGAAATTTTGAGGATTTTATGGGAAGCGCGGGCTTTCTGCAAATTCAAGAATGGTTTAATTTAAATCCGGAAGAGCTTTCCGGCAATATTACGGAGCAAGCGACTTCCCTGCTGAATGGCACGTTATCGAGCTTGGGCTCGCTAGTTGGGGCGCTAAAGGAAGTGATCTTAGCCATCGTAACGCTTCCGTTCATTCTATTCTACATGCTCAAGGACGGAAAGCAGCTGCCGCAATTCATTGTCGGGTATCTGCCGAAAAAGCTGCAGCCGCAAACGAAGCGGATCATGGCTGAAATGAATGGTCAAATCAGCAGTTATATTAGAGGGCAAATTATAGTGAGCTTCTGTATCGGCATGCTGTTGTACATAGGTTATCTGGTGATCGGACTTGAATACTCGCTGGTGCTCGCCCTCGTCGCAGCCTGCACGAGCGTCATTCCATACCTCGGACCTGCAATAGCCATTACGCCGGCATTGGTGGTAGCGCTGGTTACTTCACCTGTTATGCTGCTGAAGATGGTTGTCATCTGGACGATTGTGCAGCTTATCGAAGGGAAGTTCATTTCACCGCAAATTATGGGAAAAAGCTTGCAGATTCATCCGATCACGATTATTTTTGTTATTTTAACGGCTGGCAATTTGTTCGGGCTCGCTGGGATTGTGCTTGCCGTACCGGGCTATGCGGTGTTAAAGGTGATCGTCATCCATTCGTACGAATGGTTCAGAAGCCATTCATCGCTCTATGAAGAGGAGCAGAGAGACAAGCAGCCCTTATAATACTCGGTTTCGTTCCAGCAGCTTGAAATAAACAAATACGATGCTAAAAGCAAATAAATAGGATAAGCAGGTATAGCCTATATTCCAGCCGTTGCCGTAGCTTACTTTCCCTACGAGTACGCCTACATACTCAAGCAGGGTCGTGAATATAACGTATAATAATAAAATTAACACCGTTTTATTCCGGTGGGCTTGAATTGACCAAATCATGTAGCTGGCTAAAACGGGATATAGGCCAATATCAAGAGGCAAAGCCGAAACCGATTCATCATTGGGGATAAGCGGCGTGAAATCCCAAAACATCATTTGGAAGCCAAAAGAGTTGATAACTAAGGAAACGACCGCGCTAATAGGGGAAATGAGCAACAAGGTTTTCATTTTCCTTACTGCAATAGGTATGGCGGCAAGCCAAGGAATAATGAAACCGCAGATGAGATTAATCACCATTTCATAATGCATCTCAAATTCCTTTCTTGTACATTTTTTTATTAAGATACCCCGTACCCGCTTACGCATACGCAAAATAAAAAACAAGGAAGCTGCCGCTAGGGCAAACTTCCTTGTTTTTTATTTATTTTATAAGCATCTTAGCCGTTTAGGGAAGGGACATCGTCAGACGTTTACGCATGTTAACTGGTTTCAGGTTTCAGCAGACTCGTGCGCGGAGCGATCGTCAGCTCTACTTTATTGATACGGTGCTTGCTTACTTCACGAATGGTAAAGGTCAGGTGATTAAAGCCGAATTGCTTCCCGGGCTTTGCCTCTTCCATTTCGCTGTAAAGCCAGCCGCCGACCGTGTCTACTTCTTCATGCGCAAGCTCCGTGCCGATCAGGTCACCAAGCTCAGTGAGCGACACCTTGCCATCGAGAAGATAAGACGTTTCGGATAGCATCTCAATGTCTTTACGCTCATCGGCGTCGAACTCGTCCCGGATATCTCCGACGATCTCCTCTAATATATCCTCAATCGTCACAAGTCCGGATGTACCGCCATATTCATCGACGACAATCGCAAAATGCACGCGCTCTTGCTGCATTCGCGTCAGGAGCGTTTTGACGGGCAGAACCTCAGCAACGGACATTACAGGCTGGATCAGCGTCTGAAGATCAATCTCTTTATTCACATGATATTGCAAAAATAATTGCTTCGTATTGATCATGCCTACGATATTGTCTTTGCTGTCGCCTGCAACAGGGAAGCGGGTGTACTGCTCCTTGCGGATAATATCCATGTTTTGCTGCAGCGTGTTGTTTTTGTACAAGACGGTCATATCCGTGCGCGGGACCATGATTTCTTTGGCCAAAATTTCGTCAAACGCAAAAATCCGGTTTACATAGCCATATTCGGTGTTGTTGATTTTGCCGCTCTCGAGGCTGTCGCTTAGTATGATTTGAATTTCTTCTTCGCTATGGGCATTCTCGTGTTCCTTTGCCGGTTTTAAGCCAAATAAACGGACTAAAGCATTAGCAGAACCGTTTAACAACCAGATAAACGGGTACATGACCTTGTAGAAGAAAATAATCGGTTTAACGACAGCAAAACTGACAAGCTCCGCTTTCTGAATCGCGATACTCTTCGGCGCAAGCTCTCCAATAACGACATGGAGAAAGGTTACGCCAATGAAGGCAATCAGAAACGATAAAATATGGCTGAGATCGCTGTTCAGCTCCCAATGTTCAAACAGCGGGAGAAGCAGCTTTTCAACGGTGGGCTCTCCAAGCCAGCCGAGACCGAGCGCGGTAATGGTTATGCCAAGCTGACAGGCGGATAGGTAACCATCTAAATTACTGACTACACGTTGAACGGCAAGCGCGTTTTTCTTTTCTTCAACGACCAATTGGTCGACTCGGCTGGTCCGAAGCTTAATAATGGCAAATTCAGTAGCAACGAAAAAAGCCGTCAGCACAATTAGTAAAGCAAATAATAGTAGATTAAGTCCTATACCCATATGAAATATTCACAATCCTTCTTATCTGATTTATATCATTTAATAGTACGAACTTTCTGCCAATTCATCAAACCGCTCAATAAGGGCTAAGAAGCGGTAGAGGGTCGATTTTACCCATTTGAAGAGATTAGCGGATTGATATTAGCCATTCTCTCGATTTTTCGCGGTAACCGTAATGGTTTAATGAATAGTTCTTATGAACTTGTTATGGACTCAAAAAAAGAACGGCAGCAGGCCGTCCATTTTTTGGGCATACAAGCATGATAAGTTAACGCTTGGCTAAGCAATTAAAACTTATTGGCTTGCTGCTCGGACCAATCGCCGATAACGGGAAGCTTGTTCAGCTTGCCTTGCAGCGTCAGCAGCATAAGGCCGATCCATAAGATGAAGCCGATCGGTGCAAGCAGCAGGCCTAGAAGCCAGCCGATAACAGGGATAAAGCCGAATAAGATATTCAGCACAATGATGGCTACAGAAACTACGATTGATTGAACCGCATGCAGTCTGACGAAACGGCTATTCTTTTCTAATACGAGAAAAATAATGCCCGTAATGAAGCCTCCCAGATAACAAAGCAAGCCTGCTACCTTAGGGTCAAGACCGGTGGAGGAGCTGTCCGGTTTTAAGGATGGAGGTTGTTGCAATGGTTTCACCCTTTCTCTACTTACATATTCTTGCAATGATTGTATTCGTCATTTGCTATTCATAGACCTTTTTCTTTTATAAAATAATATCCAGAATTGGTATCATTATATTGTAAAAGATTTGTAACCTGTTTCGACAAAATATCGTCTAAAATGAGAGTGCATATTTATAAAAGAATCGTTACAGATAGGAGAAGTTATCATATTATGAATAAACGCAGATGGTTGTACGCGGCATCCGCCGCCGTCGTTATCCTTGTCGTTGCAGGTTTTTTTAACCGCAGCGCCTTGGCCATGATGGGCTTTGATTGGTTTCTTGAAGGCCATGTAACAAAGCAGCTAGAGCAAACTTACAAACCGATAGATGGACGGGAGCCTATTCCGGTTAGTACAATAGATAAGAAGCAGGATCCGTTTTCCGTGCTGCTGCTTGGCGTTGACCAACGCGGCAATGAGATCGGACGCTCCGACACCATGATCTATACGGTCGTTCGTCCGAATGACGGGGATCTTCTTATGGTCTCGATTCCAAGAGACATGTATGTAGATATCGTAGGGAAAGACAAAAAGGATAAAATTACGCATGCCTACGCTTTCGGAGGAGCAGGAATGGCGATGGATACCGTTGAAAAGTTTCTGGACGCTCCGATTCAATATTATGCTTCCATTAACTTTGAAGGTTTCCGGCAAGCCATCGACACGCTCGGCGGGATATCGCTGCCGATTGAAGAGGATATGGTCAATGATGATCCCGACCACGAGAAGTTTGTCATTAAAGCAGGCCAAGACACTTATAATGGTAAAGATACTCTAAACTACGTACGTTACCGCGAGGATGCCGGCGGCGATGTAAATCGTACAGAGAGACATCAAATCTTCTTGAATCTTCTGATGGATAAAGCGAGGCAAATGAATCAATGGTCCAAGGTTCCTGATCTTATGGATATTATGGGTGATAACTTTAGCACTGATATGCGTCCGCAGCAGCTGGTCGACTTAGGCCAAGGCTTGCTGCAAACCAAAGAACGGCATATCTACAGCCACTCGCTGATTGGCAGCGGACATCGCTTGAAAACCGGGGGCGCTTGGTATTATTTTGCCGATGATGAGGATTTGGCGAAGGTACAGACGATGATTAAGAGCTGGTTAGATGCAGACACGCCTGCTTCCAGCCTGATATTGCCGGAAAAGTACACGGAAGACAAAGTAAAAGAGGTTGGTACGCTGGCGAGCGGCGGAAATTCCGCCAAGCAGTGATAGGGGCGCTTACTCCGGTCCGTCTGCTGCCTTCGACCAACAGGAAATAGAATGAGCAAACGGAACGGAGTTGTTGGGGAAAATGAATATCGCGTTTTTTTTATTGCCGAAACAAGAGGTCGTATGCCTGACACAGGATGCTACCTTAAGGCAGACGCTTGAGAAAATGGAGCATCACCGCTATACCGCAGTACCTATTATTAATGACGACGGCGGATATGCCGGCACCGTTACGGAAGGCGATTTGTTATGGTACGTTAAGGACCATGCCGACCTTTCGCTGGAGCAGACGAACAAAGTGAAGCTTATGGACGTGCCGCTGCGCATGAACAATAAGACGGTCCGAATCGATGCCAACATGGACGATCTCATCTCGTTGGCAAAGGTGCAGAACTTTGTGCCTGTCGTCGACGACCGGAACCGGTTTATTGGAATCGTTCGCAGAAGCGAAATTATTGACTACTGCCAGAAAATTATTACGGAGCAGCATAATGTTTTGCAGGATTAATAACGAATTCCAAGCATTATCCGCATTGCCAGGTACTATTTTCAAACCGGGCAGGGCAAGCTAATAAGAACGGAGACGGAATGGAGGGACTGTTCCGTCTTTTTGTTTTTGCGGGACATGCTGGCGCAGGCGGGAATGTGCGTGATATGTTTAGCTTTTATGCTATAATGAGTTGTAAAAGTTTCGTAAGAAACCAGATTATATGAGCAAGAGGTGAACGGTTTGAGAACCGGCTTGAAACCAGTGCTGTGGAGCTGTGCGGCACTCCTTTTATTATTGTCCCTTCTAGTACCGCTCTTAAACGTCATTACCATGCTGCTGCTTATGGTGCCTTATGTCGTGCTCTATACGACCTTGTCGCCTAAAGCCTTTGCACTGCATCTGCTTCCGGTATGGGTGCTGGCATTCCTTATCGGTGGACCGGCCACGCTTATTATCGGGTTATTTTTTCTCATACCGTCTATCGTGATGGGCCACTTGTATATGAAGCAAGCGCCCGCCTCAAAGGTTGTCCGGACGGTCGGCCTTGTCTTTCTCGCGCAAATGATGCTGGAGCTGCTTATATTCGAGGTGTTCTTGGATATTTCGCTTATTAAAGAGCTGAGCACATTCGTACGCGTTTCCGTTGAGGACCTCATGGCGCAGAGCTATCTTTCGACGCAATGGGATTCGGAGCTGACCGATATCGTGATCCATACGATGGTGAATTCGATTCCGGTTACCTTTATTATGATTTCCTTCATGATCACCGTAATTGGGCAGTTTCTGGCCCGCAGGGCGGTAAAGCGGAGCGGAGGACCGGACGTGCCAAGATTTACGCGCGCTAGGGAGTGGCGTTTGCCGCGCTTGCTGGTTGTGCTGTACCTGATTGCCTACGTCATGGAGATGCTCTCGTCTACGACAAACGATTCTTTTTTTGCAGTCGCATTACTCAACCTGGTTCCTCTGCTTAGTTTTGTTTTTGCGTTTCAGGCTGTCGGATTTTTCTTTTTCCTTGCCCACCAGCGAGGGTGGAATAAAGCGGTACCGGTTCTCATTGCGATTCCGGTGTTATTGATCCCGCCGTTAAGCTTAATTGGCGTGCTGGATACTGCTTTCCCAATCCGCAAGTCGTTTACGAAACCATAGCACAGGAGCGGATAGGAAATGCTGAAGTTTTTAGTTACACGTTGGCACGGCATGCATCAGGTATGGGCGTTTGTACTGATGGTGCTGATGTCGGTGACGCTTGCCTGGTTCGAGTGGCTGCTAGGCCTGCTTGGATTGCTGCTCACCGGCGGGGTTTTGTTTTATACGGTAATGGCGGAAAGAGCTTTTCGCAAAGACCTTAAATCGTATTTAGGCACGTTGTCTTATCGGGTGAAGAAAGCGGGCAATGATGTTGTCAGCGAGCTTCCTTTCGGAATTATTTTATATAACGAGGATCGAATCGTAGAATGGCATAATCCCTACATTGCAAACATGGCGGATCGTGAAACGGCTATCGGCATGCCGCTGGCGGAGCTCTTTCCTACGCTGCAGCAGGTGAAGGAGCGGGAGGGGACCATCGAAGCGATGCTCGGTTCCCAGGTGTACCAGCTAATATTCAAGCCGAAGGAACGTATCCTGTATGTCAAAAACATTACGGACCTGTGGCAGCTTGGCCGCAAATATGATGACGAGAAGCTCGTTCTTGGCGTTGTGATGATCGATAATCTTGAGGAAGTTACGCAGGGCTTGGACGATCACCAGCGCAGCTCGATGCTGGCCAAGGTTACAACGGAAATTACCGAATGGGCGCAAAAATATCAAATTTATTTGAAAAGGCTCACCTCGGACCGGTTTCTTCTAGTGACCGACCAGCGAACGCTCAAACAGCTTGAACAGTCCCGGTTCGTCGTTCTGGACGAGGTAAGGGAAATTACCGGCGATCATAAAATTCCGGTCACGCTCAGCATCGGCTTCGCGGCAGGCGCCGAGCATATCACGGAGCTTGGCCAGTGGGCGCATACGAGCCTTGACATCGCGCTTGGACGCGGCGGTGATCAGGCTGCGGTCAAAGTCGGGAGCCGCCAGTCCTTTTACGGAGGCAAGTCGAATGCAGTGGAGAAGCGGACGCGGGTGCGCGCACGGGTCGTTGCCCATGCCCTGCGGGATTTGATCAAAGAGAGCCACAATGTGGTCATCATGGGGCATAAAATGCCCGATATGGATGCGATCGGAGCGGCAATCGGCGTGATGAAGGCCGCGCAGCTATTCGGTAAAGAGGCTTATATCGTGCTGGAGGGCGTTAACCCAGCCATTCAGAAAATGATGGAGCTTATCCGGGAAGACGAGAAGCTATCCAAACGGTTTGTTTCACCGGAGCAGGCAACCGCCTTGATTACTCCGCAGTCGCTGGCCGTGGTCGTGGATACCCATAAGGTGTCCATGGTGAAAGAGCCTAAGCTGCTTACGCAGACCGAGCGTATCGTCGTTGTCGACCATCATCGCCGCAGCGAGGAATTTATCGCGAACGCCATTTTGGTCTACATGGAGCCTTATGCATCTTCGACTTGCGAGCTCGTTACGGAGCTGCTTCAATATATTCATGACCGCGTCGTGCTGGATGTCAGGGAATCAACAGCGCTCCTTGCCGGTATTACGGTGGATACCAAGAGCTTCTCGCTCCGGACGGGCGCGAGAACGTTTGAAGCGGCATCGTTCCTGCGCCGAAACGGCGCCGATTCGATGATGATTCAGCGGATGCTGAAGGAAGACCTTGAGGAATACGTACGCAAGGCGGAAATTATCAAGCATGCCGAAGTGCTTTATGAGCATGTGGCAATTGCAGTAACGGAAACCGGCCGAAAATATTCGCAGCTGCTCATCGCGCAATCCGCCGATACGCTGCTGAATATGACGGATATCCTAGCTTCCTTCGTTATCGGGGAGCGGGCTGACGGCCTCATCGGCATCAGCGCGCGTTCGCTAGGCCATATGAATGTACAGGTTGTTATGGAAAGAATGGGCGGAGGCGGACATTTAACGAATGCAGCCGCGCAGCTTGAGGGGACCGTAGTCGAAGTAGCAGAACGTCTAAAGCAGGTTTTGGACGAAATTGAAGCGGAAGAGGGGTTATTTGAATGAAAGTGATCTTTTTGCAGGATGTTAAAGGACAAGGGAAGAAAGGGCAAGTCAAGGATCTTTCCGAAGGGTATGTACGTAATTTTCTATTGCCGCAAGGACTTGCGAAGCTGGCGTCGGACGGCAACCTGAAGACGCTTGAGGTTCAGCATGCTTCCGAACAGAAGCGCAAAGAGAAGGAAAAAGAAGATGCGCAGGCGCTTGGCAAGAAGATGGAAGAAATGACCGTCGTGATCAAGACAAAAGCCGGCGAGGGCGGACGGTTGTTTGGCGCCATTACGAGCAAGCAAATCGGCGAAGCGTTGGCAGCGCAAGGCATTAAGATCGACAAACGCAAAATCGAGCTTGAAGATCCTATCCGAACGCTTGGCGTTACGCAGGTTATCGTGAAGCTTCACCCCGAAGTAAAAGCAAAGCTGAGCGTGCAGGCGGCTGAAGAATAGAAAGCGATTGGGCTTGTGAAGCAGCATTGCTACGCAAGCCTTCGCTTATGCTTACGAAGTAGGTTTGCTTTGCAAACCTTTTAGGAGGTTCCCATGAGTAATGAGCTGATGTTTGACCGTGTTCCACCGCAAAACCTAGAGGCTGAACAAGCTGTCATCGGAGCCATATTGCTGCATGCGGAAGCGCTCATTACAGCGATGGAGCGGGTGCGCAGTGAAGATTTCTATAGCGGTCCCCATAGACAAATTTATGAAGCGATGGTCGAAATCGCCGAAAATAACCAACCGGTCGATCTCGTAACCTTGACCGCTCATTTGCAGGATCAGCACTTGCTTGAAGAAATCGGAGGCGTCAGCTATTTATCGAAGCTGGCTAACTCCGTTCCGACGGCAGCTAATGTTGACTACTATGCGCAAATCGTTGAAGAGAAATCAATGCTTAGACGCCTGATCCGCACCGCAACGAATATCGTATCCGACGGTTACGCCAACTCGGAGGATGTAGGCGTCCTGCTTGGCGATGCCGAGAAAAAAATTCTTGAAATATCCAATCGGCGTTCAGGAAGCGGATTTATCTCCATCAGGGACGTGTTAATGGAGGTATTCGAGAAGGTTGAGCAGCTGTATCAGGATAAAGGCGGCACGACAGGCATCCCATCCGGTTTCACGGATTTGGATCGCATGACCGCCGGCTTCCAACGAAGCGACTTGATTATCGTTGCTGCCCGTCCATCCGTAGGTAAAACAGCATTCGCACTGAATGTTGCGCAAAATGTCGGCGTTCGCGCCCGGGAGACGGTGGCTATCTTCAGTCTGGAGATGTCAGCGGCTCAACTGGTTCAACGTATGATCTGTGCCGAAGCGAATGTTGATGCACAGCGCATGCGTACAGGCCACCTGGAAGGCGATGATTGGGAAAAACTTACGATGGCGATCGGCTCCTTGTCGGAAGCACAAATCTTTATCGATGATACGCCGGGGATTACGGTAGCTGAGATTCGTGCCAAATGCCGTCGCCTAAAGAAGGAAAAAGGGCTTGGCATGATTATGATCGATTACTTGCAGCTCATCTCCGGCCGCGGCAAAGCGGGCGAGAACAGGCAGCAAGAGGTATCTGAAATATCGCGTACTTTAAAGCAAATCGCGCGTGAGCTTGAGGTTCCGGTCATCGCGCTTTCGCAGCTTAGCCGGGGCGTTGAGCAGCGGCAGGACAAGCGGCCAATGATGTCTGACCTTCGGGAATCCGGATCGATTGAGCAAGATGCCGACATCGTATCCTTCCTATACCGGGATGACTATTACGATAAAGAGTCCGAGAAAAAAGATATTATCGAGATCATCATAGCCAAGCAGCGGAATGGACCCGTTGGGACGGTTGAGCTGGTGTTTCTCAAAAAATACAATAAATTCGTAAGTATTGACCGTGCGCATCAGGATCCGATGCAGGCATCTTGAATTTCCGAACAATTGCATGGGTAACTATGCAATTGTTCGTTTTTAGTTTGACTTCTCGAAGATGGACTGCTACACTATTAATGCTGTCTTTTGACTTGTATCACGATGCAAAGAAATCCTTTTTACGAAGGAAATCTCGTGCTACAGCATTTTGACGGTAATTTTCGGTGCTTATAAACACCGGACGGGGGTATAATTATGTCTACGGTTGTTGTTGTTGGTACACAGTGGGGAGACGAAGGTAAAGGCAAAATCACTGATTACTTGGCAGAGGGAGCCGACGTCGTCGCTCGTTACCAAGGAGGAAACAATGCCGGACACACGATCCTTATTGATAACAAAAAGTATAAATTGACGATGATTCCATCGGGTATTTTCAACCATAATAAAACTTGCGTCATCGGTAACGGAATGGTCATCAATCCGGAAGCGCTGATCGACGAAATTAACTATATCCATGATAACGGCTTCTCGACGGACAACTTGAAAATCAGTGACCGCGCGCATGTTATCATGCCTTACCATCTCGTGCTTGACGGACTTGAAGAAGACCGTAAAGGCGATAACAAAATCGGCACGACACGCAAAGGGATCGGCCCTTGCTATATGGATAAAGCAGCGCGCAACGGTATCCGTATCGCTGATTTGATGGATGCGGAAGAATTTGAAGCGAGAGTTCGCAGCATCATCATTGAGAAAAACCAATTGATCGAGCAAGTATACGGCGGATCGCAGTTGGATGCGGATTCCATCGTGCGTGACTATCTCGGTTATGCGGAAATTCTGCGTAAATACGTAACCGATACATCGGTTATTCTTAACGACGCGATTGATGCCGGACAGAAAGTATTGTTCGAAGGTGCTCAAGGCGTTATGCTCGACATCGACCAAGGAACTTACCCGTACGTTACGTCCTCCAACCCGTCGGCTGGCGGCGTATGTATCGGTTCTGGCGTTGGTCCTTCAAAAATCAAACAAGTAATCGGCGTTGCCAAAGCGTACACGACTCGCGTAGGCGATGGTCCTTTCCCAACGGAGCAGGATAATGAAATCGGCCAATTGATTCGTGACAAAGGCCATGAATACGGTACGGTAACAGGCCGTCCTCGTCGCGTCGGCTGGTTCGATACGGTTGTGGTTCGCCATGCGCGCCGTGTCAGCGGGATTACTGGCCTTTCCCTTAACTCGTTGGACGTGCTTACAGGCCTTGAAACCGTAAAAATTTGCACAGGCTACAAATTGCGCGGCGAAGTTATTGAAACTTACCCTGCAAGCCTGAAAATGGTTTCGGAGTGCGAAGCGGTTTACGAGGAACACCCAGGCTGGTCAGAAGATATTTCTAACGCAAAAACGCTTGAGGATCTTCCAGTCAACACGCGCAACTATTTGAACCGCGTTTCCGAGCTTACCGGTATTCCAATCGCGATCTTCTCCGTAGGACGTAACCGTGAGCAAACAAATCCCGTTCGTCCTATTTACGAATAGAATGAATATTGAAAAAGGATGGCCCGTACAGGGTCATCCTTTTTTTGATTCTTAGGGTTTAGTTTTCTGCTTAGACTGATGGGCTTTCTTCCTCGGTTGAAGCATCGGATTGCCGTGCCGAAGGCTTTAATCCCTTCCGCACCCAAGCGGCAATGAGAAGCAGAAGAGGAAGGGCGATCCCGTTAAAAATGTAGTATGCAGCCATAAGCATGGGTACTGTTGAGCCGTGCTGGGAGCTGTTTATCCCCCAAAAGCTAATAATAGCGATCAGCATGCCAACGGGAAGCACCATTGGTTTGTGATCAGGCAGCTTCAGGAACTGGGAGATACCGATCACAAAAGCGTAGTAGCCGAATGTCAGGCGGGTAAAGATAAGCGCTGCCCAAACCATCATGAGCACGGACTCCAAATGCTCGAAAAATTCGCTAAAGGAAACATACCTGCTGACCACCATAAACGGGTAATGGTACATGCCGGTAGCATTTCCGAGAATGGAAACGACGTTCCAATTAATCAGAACCATCATGCCGCAGAAAAAGACGACGGAAAGCATGGCCCACTTCGTTAGCTTATTTCGATTATGAACATAAGGGATATAAAAAGAAGCCATAGAAAAAATGCCAAACCAGAGCTGCATGATGAATCCCCCTTTAAGGGATGGAAGAAAGCCGTATTCAAAGATTGGCAAGACAGGCGTGAATTTGGTATACAGCGGGATGAAAATGAGCCCGACTAAAAATAGGGGGAGCGGTACAAGCGCTGCAGATAGCCTGCATATTACTTCCACTCCTGCATAGGCGGCAGCCGCACAAACCAGAATTAAACTGCCTGCTATAATAACAGGCGGCGTTTCAGGCAGGAAGGACATACATACAAAATCAGTAAATTGCCGTAATACATAGGCTGTAGTATAGAGCGTAAACGACAAAAATAAAAGGGAAACAAGCGACCCTGTGAATTTACCGGCAATCTGATTTGCGTATTGCACAATCGTTTGCCCCGGATAAAGCTTGTGGAGTGCAATTAAAATCCCCATGCAAAGAAGTCCGCCCGCTAGGCCGCATATCGGAGCAATCCACATATCGAGCCCGGATGCATTGGCTGCCGAGGCAGGCGCGGTAAGAAAGGCTGTTCCTATTATGGCAGTAAACATAAGCATGCATAGCTGGACAGCTGAAATCGATTCTTTTCGCACCTCAATAGCCTCCATTTTGTCTATGGCTTGATAAACGAGCCGAATAACGAGTGCATCACGAATTCAATAAACTGCTGCGGGCCTAGGATCTCTCGGTTCGACGATACGACTAGCGCTAGGACCCACTGAACAGTTAAAAAGACGGCAAATATTATTTTTGTTTTCCGATCCGTGATCCGTGGCCATTCAATGGCAAAGATGGCAGCAACAACGATGGTGATGAAGGTAAGGGAGGTGAAACTCATGGCTGATCTCCCTTGGCGTTATTAAGCATTTTATTTTTGCCGATAAGCCCGGAACGCAGAATGGTTATCTTCACCTTGTAGTTCACTTCAATGGCGGGGAAGATTTGATCCCAGTTTTTTTTGTGTTTATTCCATTCCTTCGGATAGTGCCGGTGAAATTGATCCGAAAAACCAAGAATGTCGGTATTGGTCTTCTTCGCGATCTTCACAGCCATCTGAATTCTTTCTTTGAGAACGGAGGCAAACTGTGTTTCCAGCTGATCGATTACTGCCGGATTTACTACATCGATGTCAGCTGTATTCTGAATAAGGTTGCCTGCAGTTTTAATAGCTACGTTAACCTTCCATTTGCCATCCTGGATGATGGGCGTCAGCTGGCAGCGGCTGTCTATGATGTTCAGGGTTGTAAAACCAGCCCCCCCTTCGGGATGAGCCGTTAGCGTTGCCGTTTTAATTTCGTTGCGGAGCCAGAGAAGGCCGCGCGTTTCTTGGACATCATAGACCTGATTCATTTTTAAGTCCTTGAAGGATGCAGCTCCCGCTAGATAGGGGCTAATTTTATTGCCGCTCTTTTTTAACCGGATCCAGGGAATGAGTGCCGTATGGGCTTCATCGGAAAATTCGACGATGGCATCGAGCAGGGCTACATTAAGCCCAGTCTGAAGGACCGACATTTCCCGCAGCACCTCCGCGCTGTTACGCTCAATTTGCGGCTGCCAATTCAAAACCTGATCAGCGGCGCCTTTGCTGATATAGACATTGGCCCGTTCCCTGGGATGGGGATGGCGGGCTAGAAAATCCAAAGGGTCTTGAATGCCGGAGCGGGCCAGCTTTTCTCCGAATATGAATACATCAGCCTGTCCCCAGAAAAATTTGCGCGACAGCAGCTCCTGAAGCTTGGATGCAGCATCGGAGGTATTTAAGCCGACGGCACTCTCGACCAGCGACTGCTTCATCTGGGAGCTAGGCCCGCTGCCCATGGATTGGGTATCCGAGGCAGTGCCGGGAACAAAGAGCTGAATCGTCAGCTTTATTTTGCGATCCTCGGTCAAGTCAAAGCCTGCGCCGGTAACAATGGCTAAATCGTTTATCTCCGTACGGTCCCAGCAGCCAGAAAGGCATACCAAGCATAATAATAAGAGCAGGAGACGCGGGAAATAGCCGGAAAATGTCGTTTTCATGCGAATCAACCCTTTTTTATCTGGAATTAGTTCTTCGCATCCGAAATTTATTCCATAAGGATCCGGTGAAATGCGGTCTCGTTGACATCGCCCAGCGCGGCGACCTAATCAGCAACGTATCCTTGAGCTGATCGGTTTGCATCGGCGCAATCGGCGACAGATACGGCACACCGAACGAGCGAATCGTCAGCATATGAATTACAATCAGCAATGCAGCCAGCACGATGCCGTAAAGACCAAGCACGCCTGCGCAGAGCATGATGGGAAAACGGATAAGCCGCATAGCAAGCGCGAGCGAATAGTTAGGAATGAGAAAAGAAGCAACCCCCGTTATAGCGACAACCATAATCATGGGGGATGACACGATACCCGCCGAGATGGCGGCCTGGCCAATAACTAATGCACCGACAATGCTAACGGCAGAGCCTACTTGCTTGGGCAGGCGAATACCCGCCTCACGCAGCGCCTCGAAGGTCACCTCCATTAATAAGGCTTCTACGAGCGCAGGAAAAGGGATCTGCTCCCGTGATTTGGAAATCGTGAACAGCAAGGAGGTTGGAATCATCTCCTGATGAAACGATAGAACGGCTACGTAGATGGAAGGCATGAACACCGCCATTAAACCGAGAAAAAAGCGCAGCCATCGAATCCCTGTGGCTACTATCGACCGCTGGTAATAATCCTCTGAAGACTTCATCAAGCTGAATAAAGTCGCCGGTGCGATCAAAGTAAAGGGCGTTCCGTTAACAAGAAGCGCGACACGGCCTTCAAGCAAGCCCGCGCATACGACGTCGGGCCGTTCCGTCGCAAGGAGCTGCGGAAACGGCGACAGGGGCTCATCCTCAATCCATTCTTCAATAAAATTTGAATCAATGATCCCGTCTACGTCGATTTTCTTTAAGCGCTGTTCTAATTCATCAACGAGTCCCGGATCTACGATTCCCTCTATATAAGCGATGGCACATGCGGTTTTGGTATAACGCCCAAGCGTAATGGGCTTTAACTTAAAAGCAGGCGTTTGGAGCCTTCTGCGCAGCATGGAGGTGTTCACCCTAAGCGTTTCGACAAAGCCCTCGCGAGGACCTCGCACGACCGTTTCCGCTAACGGTTCTTCTACGGCTCTCATGACCCAGTGCGGAATGCTGAAGGAAACCCCGGAGGCTTGACCGTCTATGAGCATTACCGCATTTCCTGTCGCAATATAATCAACCGATTCTTGCATGGAATTCACCGTTTGATAGGCAGAGATTGCAATATGCGGAAGCACGGCGGACCAGCCGCGCTCCAGATCCGATATGGAGTGGTTCTGAAGCGGCGCCAGCAGCTGCGAATCAATTTCCTTTATATCGGCCATTCCCTCAATATATACAATGGCCATGCCCAGCCCGTCTTTTGAATGAAATTCATGAAAAATAAGATCTGATCCATCGAGAAAGAGCTGGCGCAGCACGCTGATATTAGCAGCCAAAGATACGCTCAGTTCGCTGGCAAGCAGCTCGCGCTGTTTGGCAAGAATAGCTGTCAGCTCATGATTAGGCTGCTGCTTGTCTTGTTCAGATTGCTTGTTTTTCACATCATTCTACCCCCTTAGCCCTAACAGGTAGATTGCGCAGAAGATGCCCAAAACATGCAGACAATGGAATATAATGCGGCAAGAGAGAATGTCTGCCCGTAATCTTGACCATAATGGTATATAACAGATTATGGTAACTATAGCTGCGGTATTGCGTGGCAGAAGCTGTGGTACGAAGGGAATGTAGCGGATGTTAAAACGATTCGGATGGCTGGCTAAATTGGTTGCCTCAGGGCTGATATTAAGCTTTTTGTGTATTTGGACAACGGGTTATATCGTCACAAGTTATGTAGAAACAATCTTAAAACAATTCAATTTGCCGCTTGAGGTGCCGCCGATGGCCATGTCTGGCGTATGGGGTAAGCTATGGGGAGCAGATCCGCTGGTGACAACGGATACGGCTGGGAAGGAAGACACAAAAACGACGGACGAAAAGGCTCCGCAAACCAATGCGAATGAGAGCGGGCAAGACGATCCACCGGCATCGGTCGATGCTTTTAGCCAGGCGTCCGATCCTCCGCTTACCGATATCGGAATCGGCGGGGGCACGCAGGCGGGCAGCGGCGCTGCGCCGGAGGGAACCGGGAACGTAGAGGAAGGGACCGCGGGAGCCGAAGGTGCCGGGAACGCAGAAGAAGGAACAGCAGGAGCAGAGGGAGCCGAGGGAGTCGAGGGGACCGAAACGGCGATGACGACAGAGGAATTAACGGAAGTAAAGGAACAAATGAGCGATGCGGACAAGGATGAGCTTTTTGGGCTGTTAATGAGTAAATTGCCTCAGGAATCGTGGCAAACCATCTCTCAATATATTGAAAACGGGCTGACAGAGCAAGAATTGACAGCCATTCAACAAATCATGGCACAGCATCTCGACAAAACAGAATATACCCAAATGATGGACATTCTGAAGAAATATTAATATTTTGAATGTTGTGTAAAGGTTGCCCCAATTGTTGGGCATATGTTAAAGTATTAGGCGAGTGATCCGACAGGATAATTCGCCTTTTTTTATTGTCGGAAACCGGAAAAAAAAGTTGCATTAGCGCGAAAAGGAGACAATCATGACCGTTTTCAGGGACCAAGGTCGGATTCAGAAGGTATGGAATCAAACGATTCAGTACTTTCGACAGGATCGATCGCAACACTTGAATGGCAAGACAAAGCAACCCGTAAGCGACACGGTCAAAGCGCCATTTTGGCGAAAAAAACCGGTACAGCTGGCGGGCGGGGCTCTCGTACTCCTCGCAGTAGCCGGATTTAGCGGAATCCAATACGTCCAAGCAAACACAGTCGAATTTTATAACGTATATATGAATGGCACAGCAGTTGGAACCGTAAACGATCCACAGGAAGTAGAGCAGCTCGTTCTGCTGGAAACCGAAGAGGTTCAGCAAGCCAATCCTGGCATTAACATGGTGCTGGATACCGGAACAATTACATACGAAGCGGATCATGCTTTTAAAGGAACGCCAGATACGGAAGGTACGCTGGACAAGCTTGAAGGCTTGTTTGCTTCCCATGCGGTTGGCGTCGAAGTAAAGGTTGATGGCAAAGTCGTTGGCGTTGTTAAGGATCAGCAGACAGCAGATGAGGTTTTATTGCGCGTGCAGAGCAAGTTCGCACCGGAGCTTGCCGCAGCTAAGAAAGATACAAAGGAAGTCAAGTCGCTTTCCTTTAATGCAAGTGAAACCGCTGCCCCAGCTGCGGAAACAAAGCCGGCAGCTAAGACGCCTGGCCGAGAGGTTACAGAGGTCGAGTTCGTTGAAGCGGTTTTGACCGAGTCCATTGATACGGATCCCAAGCAGATCATGGAAGCGGAAGCGATTTACAAGATGCTCGTACAGGGCAGCATTCAGCCAACCAAATACACGGTACAAGCCGGTGACTGCGTGGGCTGCATCGCACAGAAGTTCGATATTTCCCCCGAGGTTATCTATAAGAACAATGCATGGATCAAGGATGACAAAATTACGATTGGCGATGTGCTGGATTTGACGGTTCTTCAGCCGGAGCTTACGGTGAAAACGACGGAAAATCTGGTGGAGATTGAAACCATCGAGCCGCCGGTTGAAATCAAGAAAAATGCGGACATGCGTGTCGGCGAGTCCAAGACGCTGTCTGAAGGAACGTCAGGCCAAAAACGGCTAACCTATCGCATCGTCAAGCAGAACGGATATGTAGTCACTGAAGAGCTTCTTACCAAAGAGGTCATTAAGGAAGCTACTCCGAAAATTGTCGTACGGGGCACTAAGGTTATTATCGGCGAAGGAACGGGCCGCTTTGCCATGCCGGTATCCGGTTCGAGACTGACCAGCAAATTCGGCCAGCGTTGGGGCCGTATGCATAACGGTATCGATTTAACAGGGAACAAGAACATACATGCTTCCGATAACGGTATCGTTGAATTTGTCGGAACGAAACCAGGTTTGGGCAATACAATTATTATCAATCATAAAAACGGCTATACCACGGTTTACGGCCACCTAAGCTCGTACAAAACAAAGGTAGGCGCTGTGGTTGAGCAAGGCGATACGATTGGCATTATGGGCAGCACGGGAAATTCGACAGGCGTTCATTTGCATTTTGAAGTGCACAAGAACGGCGTTTTGCAAAATCCATTAAAGTACTTATAATATATACCCAAATTCGATCAGGAAGAATCACTCTCGCATATAGCGAAGCGGTTCTTCTTTTTTTTTATGTCACCGTGAAAATCAGGCTTTTGCCGCAGACAATATCGACAGCTTTACCAGCTTGTTTGACCAAAGGGTGTCTTCTTTAGCGTTACAGGAAAAACCTTGCTAACATGAGGGAAGTTTCATTGTGAAGTCAGGGATAACGTGTGTTAAAATAGAAGTTACAAGCGTAAACGACTAAGGACAAGCGACGGGCGGGTGTGACGATGCACGGAAAAATATTAGTGGTCGATGACGAACAGCCGATAGCCGATATTATAAAATTTAATTTAGAGAAGGAAGGCCATCAGGTCATCTGCGCTTTTGATGGCGGAGAGGCGGT
Source organism: Pristimantibacillus sp. PTI5 (assembly GCF_048572955.1). GTDB lineage: Bacteria > Bacillota > Bacilli > Paenibacillales > Paenibacillaceae > Pristimantibacillus. The sequence continues at coordinate 3,081,509 of NZ_CP183886.1, read as the reverse complement.
GCGCCTTGCGTTTGAAGAGCTTCCGGATTTGATTTTGCTGGACCTCATGCTTCCGGTAAAGGACGGTATGGATGTTTGCCGCGAAGTGCGGGCGAAGCTGCAAATGCCGATTATTATGCTCACAGCCAAGGATACGGAAATCGATAAGGTGCTTGGGCTTGAGTTGGGCGCCGACGATTATGTGACAAAGCCATTCAGCACAAGGGAACTGCTTGCGCGGGTGAAGGCGCATTTGCGCAGGCAGCAAAAGCCTGCGGCCGGGGCCGCTGGCGGCGAGCACGCGAATGCTGCAGGAGAGCCTGCCGAGCAGGAGCAGCAGGGCTTTAAGCTGTTTAACCTGTTTATCGATACGGATATGTACGTGGTATACAAGGACGGCGAGCCGCTCGACCTGACTCATCGGGAGTACGAGCTCGTTTATTATATGGCCCGCAACAGCGGGAAGGTTATGACGCGCGAGCATTTGCTGCAGGCCGTATGGGGTTTCGAGTACTTCGGGGATGTGCGGACAGTCGACGTAACGATTAGGAGGCTCCGCGAGAAGATCGAGGATGATCCGAGCCGTCCGGAGTACATTATGACCCGGCGCGGACTCGGCTATATGATGCGTAATTCCAAGTCTGGAGGCTTCGCGTAGGATGAAGGGCAAGAGCTTCTTCCGAACCATTCAAGTTAAGCTGGTCATTATCTATTTGCTGCTCATACTCGTGGCGATGCAACTGATTGGCGTTTATTTTATCAGCACGGTTAAAAACTCGTTAATAGACAGCTTCACCAAAAATTTAAAAGAGCAGGCCGATATTCTATCGAAATTTGCCGCTCCGAGCTTAGCGGCTAAGCCGGATTCCGAAGGCGATTCATCGGAAAGCACGACCGAGGATCTTAGCCTTGTCGTTCGCAATCTGTTCAGCATCAGCGGCGCCGAGGTACAGGTGCTGGATTCCAACGGCAAGATGGTAGCGACTTCGGTTCAGGGCAACCAGTCGTATATCGGCCAGAAGAACAAATCGCTGGCCGTGAGCAGGGCGCTTCAGAACATTACCGACAACGAGCAAGAAATTATCGATGAGGATAATACGCGCAAGAAGATGATCGCGCAGCCGGTAACGATCAACGATAACAAGGTCGTCGGCGTCGTATACGTCGTAGCCTCTATGAATGAGCTATATGAAACAGTAAACCGGGTCAATCAAATCTTCTTTTCGGGTACATTGATCGCGCTGGGGCTTACGGGTGTGCTCGGTATTTTGCTCGCCCACACCATTACGAGCCCGATTCAGGGATTGACGCGGCAGGCAGAGGCCATCGCGCAGGGGAAATTCGATCTTCAGGTTCCGGTGCTTGGCGATGATGAGATCGGCAGCCTGAGTGTCGCTTTTAACGATATGACGATCAGGCTGAAGGAAGCGTTGTCGGTCAATGAAGAGGAGAATGAGAAGCTTGCTTCGATTCTATCGAATATGAGCGACGGCGTAGTCGCGGCTGACGAGAACGGCAAGGTCATTGTATGGAATAGGCGTGCGCTGGAGCTGCTGGATGTTCGGACCTTTGAAGGACTTTTATTATCCGAGCTGTTCGAATTGTCGGAGCAGCGATTGGACGAGCTTCAGCAAGGCCGGGGCCAGACGCTGCTTATTGAGCGCAATGCGGATGAGCAGGATATGAGCGACGGTGATGAGGGACATCTGCGGGCAACCTTTACGCCGATTCACCGTCGCGACAAGGGGATAACGGGAACGATCGCGGTGCTGCAGGATGTGACGGAGCAAGAGAAGCTGGAGCAATCGCGCCGTCAGTTCGTAGCCAACGTATCGCATGAGCTGCGGACGCCCTTGACGACAATTAAGAGCTATGCGGAGGCTCTCAATGACGGCGCGCTTGAAGAGCGCGAACTGTCCGAGCGCTTTGTCGGCGTTATCCGCAACGAGACGGAGCGGATGATTAGGCTCGTAACCGATTTGCTGCATCTCTCGCGGCTGGATTCGAACCAAGCGCCGCTTCGCCGGCGGCAGACTAATGTGCATGACATGCTGGACGAGGTCGCTGACCGGTTTTCGTTCCAGCTTAGGCAAAAGTCTATTAAAGCGGCGGTACGCGTGGATAAAGGGCTTGGATCCGCTTGGCTGGACCGTGATCAAATTGACCAAGTGCTTGATAATTTATTTTCCAATGCGATTAAATACACGCTGGACGGCGGTACTATTGAATTGACTGCGAAGAAACCAGCCGATTCGGCATTGCTGGCGATTAGCGTCAAGGATACGGGAATCGGTATCCCGAAAAAAGATCTGGATCGTATTTTTGACCGTTTCTATCGGGTGGATAAAGCCCGTTCACGCAATATGGGCGGTACAGGCCTTGGACTTTCGATTGCCCGGGAAATTGTGAAGGCGCACAGCGGCACGATTTCACTGCATTCCGAGCTTAATGAAGGAACGACGGTTACCTTCACACTCCCGCTGCTGCAGGAAGGGGGTGAGCCGGCATGAGGGAAAAAATAAAGACAACAGCGCTTATCGTTCTAGTGGCGCTAAGCCTTCTGCAAAGTTATTTGCTGGCTTACAGCATGCCAGGCCTCGGCGCAACGGTAAGAAGCGACCAGGATTACGTCAATGCCGAGCCGATGGGTACGGCAACGAGCGTAGAGAGCGTTATTTTCCCGGAGGAGCTCGTCATTCATTTGGGCGGGAATAAGCATACCGTTATTTATCCGGGCACGCAGTTCTACGAGATGATTCTTAATCAGCGCATACAGGGTAGAGAATTTAAGGGGTTCCAGCGGAGCCCTTCGGATGTGCTGAACTGGGAAGAGATTCGGAAGAATGATATCGGGATTGAACTGCGGTTCGAGAACGGGATTCCGGTGGAGCTGCTGCAAAAGCTGCTGAAGCTGGAGGGCGACCTGCTGTTTTTGAACGAGACGATTGACCGTATCTGGATTTTCAAGACAACCGGCACGGAGGAGATTCGAACCTTCTTCTTTAGTTCGGACGGTGAAATGGTCTATGAGTCGGTCCGTGCGGATTTGACGGTACGTGACGTGCAGGACTATGTGGGCTTCGGACAGTTCCAGCCCAAATATTCCATGACGGGAGACGGCCTCTATATCCCGCTTGGACCGATTCAAACGACTGAAATGCTCTTTCCATACGAGACGTATACTCCCGATTTGATGCAGCGAAGCTTGTTCTTTGACCCCAGCACAACTAGAGCGCTGGAGGACCGGGGCGGCTCGCAAATTTATACCGATGGCAAACGTGGCTTGCAGGTGGAGCAAAACGGCAAATGGATCAGTTATACCGATCCCAGCGCGCCGCAAATTACGGAGAACCTGCTAAGCGACAATGTATATGCGTCGGTGGACTTTGTGAACCAGCACGGCGGATGGGATGGCGTACACCGGTTCGTGAACGCGATCCCGGGAGGCGAAGGAAAGGATATCAGGTTCAAGCAGTATGTGGAGCAGTATCCGGTTATTCCGACGCCGCCGTTCCGTTACGGCTATATGAGGCTCACTCTCCAACAAGGCGTTGTAACCGAATATTCGAGATCGCTCATTACGCTTGGACCGGAGTCGGAATCGCGCAGCGTGCGGTGGCTGCCGGGCGGCGATGGGCTGCAGGAAACGCTCAAGAATTACAAAAGACGCAGCGAGGTTACAGCGTTGTTCCCTGCTTTGCAGGCAGCGCCGGTGGATGAGAAGCAGCTCCGGTTCACTCCCGTATGGGCTGTCCGCTTGAAGGATGGCACGGAAGAAATGCTGGCAGCGGCATATCCGATCGGCTACGAGCCGCCTGAGCAGCAGGATTCGTCTGCGCAAGGCTCGGTGGATGACGGCGGCGCGGATGCGGACTCCGCAACAGCGGCAACCGGAGCGGGTGCTGCGGCGTTGTCTGCCGGCGGAGGGAGCCAGCTCTTCTTCGGAGATAGAAAATAGCGAGACTACGGACGGTCGGAGGTGAAGGCGAGTGGATTGGGGAAGAGCGAAAAACGTGCTTATTATTTCGTTTTTACTGCTTAATATTTTGCTGGGGTATCAGCTTTGGCTGGATATTAGAGAGCAGCTGAACGTAAATGTAAACACGGCGGAGCTTCCGCAGGATAAAGTGCTGCTAATGCAGCAGAAACGGATATCGCTTGAAGCCAATCTGCCGCTGGAAACGCCGGAGCTGGGGGATTTGCCTTACATCCTGCACTCCGACAGCCGCAAAAACGCAGAGCCGGTTATATTGGACAAGCCGGTGGACAGCACGATTATTTATTCGAAAAAAGAATTATTAAAGACGCTTGGGGATCGAATCCCCGAGCTTGATCAATATGAGTTTGATTTGCTGAACAGCAGCGTCGATCAGTTCGTCCTCTATCGCGTCGTGGAAGGACGGCCGATGTTTGATGTGAAGCTGACGCTGTATATCAGCGACCAAAAAATCATTTCGTTCCTGCAGGACCGGGTAGAGCTGCTTGGATCGGGCGAGGCGAAGCAGGTGCTGCCTGCCGCGAAGGTCGTGGCGAGCTTGATCGAGACCTACTTGCCGGATGGGGCGGTCATCTCTGATATTCAGCTGGGCTATAAAGGCCAGATCTTTGATTCGGAGAAACAGGTATCCGCGCCGTCATGGCGCGTCATGCTGGAGGACGGCCATTTGTTTTATGTGCATGCAATAAATGGCGAGGTTGCAACGGACGAAGAGCAAGGGGAAGCGGCAGCGAACGGTTTACGTTAACGGGAGCGGGAGAAGGGACAGGAAAGAGCATTATGGGACTTCGATTTACAGTACTGGGAAGCGGCTCAACCGGCAATGCGACAATTGTCCAAGGGAACGAGAAGATGGTCATCGTCGATGCGGGAATGAGCGCGAAGAAGCTGGATGAGCTCATGCGGGAGCGGGGAGTGTCGGGCCATCAATTGGACGCGCTGTTTGTCACGCATGAGCATTCCGATCATATTAAAGGTTTGGGCGCTTTTGCCCGCAAATATGATTTACCGATTTATGCAAACGAGGCAACGTGGGCTGCCATGGAAAGGCATGTCGGCACGATTGCCCCAGAGAAACGCGTATTTATGGAAACGGGCGAAGAGGTATCCTTTGGTTCAATGGCCGTGCAGTCCTATCCGATCTCGCATGATGCGGCTGAGCCAGTCGGTTATTGCTTCGTGGAGAATGGCGAAAAGCTAAGCCTGGCTACCGACCTTGGCTATGTCAGCGAAAAGGTCAAGCGTCACATTATCGACTCGGATGTGCTGGTTCTGGAGGCGAATCACGATACGGAGATGCTGCGGATGGGCCGCTACCCTTGGAATACAAAACGCCGGATATTGAGCGACGTCGGCCATTTATCCAATGTGGCAGCAGGCGAAGCGCTGCTGGAGCTCATGACGGATCGAACGAAACGTGTCTATTTGGCTCACTTGAGCCTTGATCATAACTTGATGGATTTAGCGATGCTGACCGTGAATACTATCTTGGAGGATCACGGAATATTTTATAAGAAAGAAGAGCATCCCCTGCGGGCAACGTACCACGATAAGCCTACCCCATGGGATGAAGTGAGGCGGAAATAACCGATTCCAGCTGGGCATCGAGTGCATCGGCTTTGGCGCTTAACTCTTCTCTTGTTAGAATGCCCTTATCTATGAACAACTCTAGCATTGCGCTTAAAGTGAGTACGGTACGATAGTGGTCATCCTTCAAATCTGCTAGCTTTGCAGCAAGCTGAACATGCTCCCATGCAACAGGGGTTTTGGTTTTCATCTGGGCAGTTCTCCTTTGGCGGATCGATTATTTACACATAAAAAGAAATAATTTCTGGCGAAACGGTTTTTGCCGTCCCAAATAAATCGACAGCCGTTTACGCTTGATCGTTTGAATCTATTATTATTTTAGTCATTTCTTCCGAAAACATTCCTAGATTGAAAAAAATAGTCTTGATGTCTCAGACATCGAGAGGAGCGATAGTCATGAGCTTATTCGACGACGATTTTTACTCGACCAAGGTTTCCAAGCGTGCTGCTCGCGAGAGTAGGAAAAGAGACTTGGTTTTCCCATCTAAAAGCCGCGGCCGCAAGTGGTCCAGTGTCCGCATTGCGTTCGTCTCCTCGATGACAAGCGCGGTTGCCGCTATGCTGCTATTCGGCCTTGTATTCGGAGGGGACGGCGGGATCGGCAATAGCTCTGGAACCGTAGCAACAGCCAGCGGCGTGCAAGCGATTGATCCGCTTGAGCGTCCCATACAAGCATCCGCGAAAGTAAGGCCGGCCGTCGTAAGTGTCATTAATCAGCAGATGTTTGCGCTCGGGATCGGCGATGGCGAGGCGCTTCCCGAGGGCTCGGAGGAAAAAGGGACGCTGCGCGAAGTCGGCGTTGGTTCTGGCGTCATTATTAGCAAGAAGGATGGCAAAGCAATCATCATAACGAATTACCATGTTATTGATCAGGCGCAGGCGGTGCAGGTGATTCTGATGAGCGGCGAGGCCCGCGAAGCACGCGTCGTCGGCAAGGATCAAATTACGGATCTTGCCGTGCTGGAGATCGACGACAAGGGGATTGATGTCGTTGCGGAAATAGGCGATTCATCGGCTTTGCGCCCGGCTGAATATATTATTGCCATCGGCAACCCGCTAGGGCTGGGGGAGTCGGTTACGACGGGCAGCGTGAGCAAAACAAACCAAATCGTGCCGGTATCGCTGAACCAGGATGGCGTGTATGACTGGGAGCAAGAAGTGATCCAGATCGACGCATCCATTAACCAAGGAAATAGCGGCGGACCGCTTATTGATTTGAACGGACGCGTGGTGGGGATCAACAGCATGAAAATAGCCGATCTTGGCGTGGAGGGCATCGGCTTCGCCATTCCGATCAATCTGGCAATGCCGATTGTCGAATCCTTAATTAAGCTGGGCCATGTACCGCGCCCTTACCTCGGTGTCTACACCATGGACCTGGAGCAGTATTGGGAGCAGCAGGGCTTTGCGGACGAGCAGCAGGATGTCGAAGGCGGGGCACCGGAGGAAGACGCTGGGGGCGTTACGGAAGAGGCCATGCCGGAGCTTAAACTGCCCGACGATATCTATGACGGCGTCATCGTGCTTGAAGCCGTCGGTCCTGCTAAGGACGCGGGATTGCTTTTCAACGATGTTATCGTCAAGCTTGATCGCAAGTCGATCGCAAGTACGATGGATCTTCGCAAATATTTGTACGATCAGAAAAAAATTGGCGACGATATCGAAATTAGCTTTTACCGGGACGGAGAGCTGAAGGTTACGCATTTCAAGCTTGGTGAGAAGGAAGAAGAGGAATAAGCACAAGAGATGCTGCAGTGCGCAGGCGGGCAACCGTTTGAGCGCTGCGGTATTTTTTTGTTTAGGGGATCGGGTGCGAAAATTGTCGTCTTCACATGGGGAGGCGTTTTCTGCTATGCTGTGTATAGATATTTTGGACAGACTGGTAAGACGGAAGTTGAAACGAAACGTAAAAACAAGCATGTGAGTATAAACGCAGGTTAGAGGCATAAGAAGACAATCAACTAGGATAGGAAGCGTGCAGACGATGTATTGTGTATGTAAAGAGCATATGGAAACGGCATTGGACCGATTTGTAGATGAGTATGAGGATGCGCCGGATGTTGTCGATTTGAAGGAAACCCAGTTCGCGGATTGGGATCCGCCGCGGAAATGCGACTTTTGTGCGGAACCGGCTACTTTTTTGGTGGTTTAGGGAAGAGTAAGCTAAAGGAATAAAAAACGTGGAATCATGTGAGCTATAGAGTGATGAGTAAATAAGCATAGGTTGAGTCGAATTTTGGAGTCAGCCAAAGGGAAGTGTCAGGTTTGCATATACAGATCGCCGCCGTCGGCAAGCTGAAAGAAAAGTATTTGGTGCTTGGCATAGCGGAATATGCCAAGCGGTTAGGGCCTTACGTGAAGCTTACGCTCACGGAAGTGCCCGATGAGAAAGCGCCGGAGACGATGAGTCCGGCGGAGGAAGCGATTGTGCGCGAGCGAGAGGGCGAGAGGCTTCTAGCGCAGCTGAAGCCTGATGCGCATGTCGTCGCGCTCGCGCTTGAAGGCGAGCTCTGGTCCAGCGAGGATCTCGCGGGCCAGCTCGATAAATTAGCCACGTATGGGCGCAGCCACGTGGCTTTTGTTATTGGCGGGAGCAATGGTCTTGCTCCCGCGGTGTTGAAGCGCGCCCAGCAGAAGCTCAGCTTTGGGCGCATGACCTTGCCGCACCAGCTGATGCGCCTGGTGCTTGTGGAGCAGATTTATCGGGCTGTGAAGATAAATCGGGGGGAACCTTATCACAAGTGAGGCGAAATTTTCATGAGGGACGGAATAAGAGGGATATTCACCTGAGAGTGATGGTTGGGTTATTTTTGTGAGAGGATATCTGCAATTGTCTTAGGCGATTGTCGAACGAAACTCCATCAGGTAACTGAAAAATTCGCCGTTGGAGTGATACGCTGAACAAACAATATTTGCTGAACATCTTCCAGGAAGGATCCCTTGGCAAAGCATGAGGTAATTGAATGAATGACTGAAAGGAAGGGGCGCACTTATACAGAGGCGCCCTTTTTTGTCGTATCTTATAATGGCTCTAAGTTCCGTACACTAATGCAATGCCTATTGCCTTTGCTCAACATCAGCATATCATGATGAAGTAACTTGTTGAAAGGAGATGAAGATATGTTAGATCCAATCGAGAGTATAAGCAGCAAGGAAAAAATAGATGTCTTGATCCCTGCAATCACAAAGGATTTAAAGACACTGCCTTATGTGATTGATGCCGTTAGAAAACAGGTTAAGCATCCTATTGGCAGCATCCTAATCGTAGCACCGAAGCAGAATAAGATTCGGGAACTGTGCAGACGAAAAGGATGCAGATTTATCGATGAAAACACAGTTCTTCCCATTACGAAGAAGAACATTCACTATCGTTCTAAGAAATGGGAACGGTCAGGGTGGCTTTTCCAGCAATTGTTGAAAATGAGCGGCGATACCTTATGTACCTCAAAATATTTTTTAGTTATTGATGCCGATACGGTGTTAATTCGACCGCATGTTTTCAGAACAGGTAATAAGACATTATTTTATTGCAGAAAATGGAGTCAGCCTGAATATTTTAAAACCTATAGAAAGCTATTAGGGAAAAAAGCTGCGGCACCCATGTCCTTTGTTACCCACTATATGCTGTTTGAGAGGTCGAAGCTGCAGCAATTGAAGAGGGCAATTGCATCAAAACATCACACGAGATGGTATTCGGCGATAATAAGGAAGATGGACAAGTCGAAGCAATTTGCTTTCTCAGAATTTGAAACCTATGGAAACTTCCTCTATTCTAAAAATCCAAGCGGACTAGTTCTCAAGAGTGCGCTAAACAAGAGCATAGGTACGAACATTGCGCAAATCACACAAAAACAAATTAAGACGCAATCACGTCGATATCGATCATTCTCTTTTCATATGCGTAAAGATTATGTAAGAAAGGCCAAGATGCGATAATGACTCCAAATCAAATCGTTTGGAGAGGGCCTGTGGGCAGAGCTTCCGGTCTTGGAATCGCGAGCAGAGAATATGTTCGAGCGTTAAAATTGCAAGGGGTTAAGGTCAAAGTTGAAGCATCGAGGACACGGTCACCCAAAAAGTCAAAAAGACAAAGGGTCTTAATTTATCATTACTCGCCTGATACGATTAACATGAGGAAGGAGAGAAAGCATTTTAACGTTATTATCATGAATACCGTCTGGGAGACGACACGAATCCCTAATCGATGGCGGAGACCTCTCAATCGAGCTGATGCCGTATGCGTCCCTTCTTACCAAAACAAGCGGGCCATGAGAGACAGTGGAGTGAAAGTTCCTATTTTTATTGTTCCTCATGGAGTCAACGCCCGAACTTTTACCCCAAACAATAAGAAACTGCCCATAAAAAAAGCAGATAGCAAATTTACTTTTATTTCTGTATTCGGCTTTCAGCACCGTAAAAACCCCGAAGCTTTATTAAAGGCTTATTGGGAAGAGTTTTCTTCCTCAGACAAAGTGCTTCTGATCATCAAAACGAACGGATATGCAAAGTTTGAAAACGAAAAATGGATCCGCAGCCAAATCCAAACCTACAAAAAAAGACTCGGAATTCGTAAGAGAACAGCACCGATCATCATTATGGCAAGGCATCTAAATCCCAAGAAGTTGAGAGGAATGTATACCCGCGGACATGCATTTGTTCTACCTACTAGGGGTGAAGGAGTCGGCTTGCCGTTCTTAGAATCATTGGCCAGCGGCATTCCCGTAATCGCAACCGGTTGGGGCGGACACATGGATTTCTTAACAAGTGAAAATTCATTCTTAATTAACTATAAATTACGATCCCCTGTCACCAGTATGAATCGAAAATCCTCGATATCACGTCAATTTCGCCATTTGTTTGCGGAAAAAGGGCAACGTTGGGCAGAAGCGGATATTGGAAATTTAAAGAGACAGATGAGAACGGCGTATGAAAACCCTCATCTATGCAAGAAGAAAGGGGAGCGAGGAAGACGTGATGCGCTTAACCTGTCCTGGAACCGTGCGGGCCGTACAATGAAAAGCGTGATAGAAAAGGTAAGTCGGACTAAAAGATAATCGATTACTCCATTCTTTAGAAGGGGGAAATGTAATTGCGAATTGTGCTATTAAGTGGCGGTTCCGGAAAAAGACTGTGGCCGTTATCGAACGAGATCCGGTCGAAAATATTTTTAAAGCTCCTGCCTTCGGAAGATGGCGGCAAGGAATCCATGATTCAGAGGGTATGCAGACAATTGGATGAAGCAGGATTGCTTCCATTCACCTCGATTGTTGCACAAAAAAGCCAAGCGGAAATTGTACGAAATCATGTGGGGGACAAAATTCCATTTATTGCTGAACCTCATAGAAGGGGAACCTATACAGCAGTTGCTTTAGCTTCAAGTTATTTGCATACCAAGCTGCTGGCAGCCCCAAATGAAACGGTATGCGTGATTCCTGCCGATCTCTTCGTTGAGCCCGAGTTTTTCAATTTGCTTCGTAAATTTCCCGGCGTTCTTGCTCAGTCAGGTTCGGAGCTGGCCCTTCTTGGAACGGCTCCCAAGCATGCCTCCAGCCAATTTGGCTATATTGTACCGCAGCATTCGAGCGATAATTTATCGAAGGATTATTTTTCGGTTACTCAATTCGTTGAAAAGCCTGATGTAGAGAAAGCACTCCTTTTGATAGGCAAAAATGCCATGTGGAACTGCGGTGTGTTTGCTTTTCCGTTATCTTTCATGCTTTCTAGTTTGAAAAGTAAAGGTCTGCCCTCAGCATATGAAGATCTAATTGACTGCTACGAGCATCTTCCCGAAGCTAGCTTTGATGTAGAGGTTGTGGAGAAAACAAGGCCTTCGGTGGTCATTCCATACGACAATGCTTGGAAGGATCTAGGCGACTGGAGCGTGCTTCCGGACTTTTTTGAAAATAGCGTCATCGGACTAGGAGAGATTTCAAGCGATTCCATTCATACGCATTTAGTCAATGAGCTTGCTTGCCCGATTCACGTTATTGGGGTTTCGAATCTTATCGTAGCTGCTAGCGCAGATGGTATTCTTGTTGCTAATAAAGACAAATCCAATCAAATTAAAAGTATACGAAACAGCCTACAAGAGCCCATGCAGGGGGAAAAAAGATGGGGAACTTATCGAATATTTGATTATTCGAAGGCGGAAATACAACCGGATACCTTAACGAAGAAAGTAGAATTGATACCGGGGAAAAATACAAGCTATCATTTTCATCAGAAGAGAAAAGAAATCTGGATCATCATTTCCGGGACCGGAGAGTTCATTATGGAAGCAGTGAATGTTCAGATTCAAACGGGTGACGTTCTGCAAATTCCTGCTGGAGCCAAGCATGCCATCAAGGCGATTACGCCGATCGAATATATTGAAGTCCAGATAGGGACCGATCTGCTTGAAGAAGACATCGTACGTATAGCCATAACCTGGGAGGAAATAAGTAAGCTTTGCAAGGGGGATCAGAGTTAAGGATTCCATTAAATAGCACATGGTTATAAAAATATTGAAGCATCGAGAACAGCCCACTGTCCTCGATGCTTTCTTTGTGAGTGATACGGGTAACCGTATCGCAAATAACGGTGTCTCTGCGTAAATAAACTGACGTGGTAAGAGGTTTTCTGCCGTTGTCTTCGGCGATTGTCGAACCAAATTCCATCAGGTAACTGGAAAAATCGCCGTTGGAATGATACGCTGAACCGTACCATAAGTAATGGCAAGTTTTTTTGGAATTACCTGCGGGGCATGGATTTGTATATACGTTTGTAAGTTTCGGGCTATGGTGACACTACGATTTCGTCTGCTATGGTGCCTTATATCGGTAAAAGCAAAGGCACCTAACTCATTATGAATCAGGTGCCTTTGTATTTAACGCATATTCGTATTACTTAGCGCGGAAATTACTAGGGATAATTTTGGTAGGTACAGATAAATCTCCATAATTAGATTGATAGAAGGAGCGTCCGGTGATCCATATGCTTTGGTCCTTCTTGAGGATGACGGTAGCAACTTGGTGGCTGACAATATCCTTCACAGCATCCATGATTTTCACAGGAGCGTAGACAGACTTAAATGTACTGTTTCCGATGTTCCCGTATGAATTCGATCCCCAAGCCCATAAGCTGCCGTCTACTTTTATTGCCATTTGATAACTACCGTTGTATGAGGAGATTTTTGCGACATTATCCATAATTTTTTTAGGCGTCAGAGAGTTCTCCTTTGTTCCTTGACCCAGCCTGCCATCTAAATTATCTCCCCACGACCACAAGCTGCCATCTTTTTTTAAAGCTACTGCATAATGATATTTGGTGCTGACTGTTTTTACATTGTCCATGATTTTTATAGGCGATAATATATCATTTTTGGTTCCATCCCCAATTTTGCCCGTGTAGTTATCCCCCCAAGCCCATAAACTGCCGTCCTTTTTTATAGCCATTGTACGGGCATCATCTGAAGATACATATATGGCATTTTCGAGTACTTTCTTTGGTTCGAGGCGATCCTTCTGAGTGCCATCACCTAGGTAGCCATATTTGTTTTTCCCCCAAGTCCAAACACTGTTATCTTCTTTTACAATGACCGTAAACTTCGATCCAATCGCTGGAATGTCTTTTACATTATCCATAATTTTCTTAGGGGTCTTAATTTCTTGAGTAGTACCATCCCCAAGTTCCCCATTTTTGTTTTTACCCCATCCCCACAAACTGCCATCCCTTTTGATGACCAGCATATTACCATACGAATAAGCTACCTTCGCCACATTGTCCATGATCTTCGTTGGAGTCCAAATACTTGCATTCTCATCGTCATTCCATTCCCACAATGAGCCGTCATTTTTGATAACCCAAAATTCATGATCAAACCCAAGAGTGTAAACTTTTTCCACGTCATCCATCAGTTTTCCTGGTGTATCTGAGAAGGAGCTTGCACCTTGACCGAGATTATTTCCCATCGCCCACAAGCTGTTATCTGTGTAAAGCATAAGAACAAAGTCTGTTTGTGAATATATATTTTTTATTTTTGTCCCTTGCATTGCTTCTTGGCTGGTAATGTTTACCGACTTAATTTTTCCATCAAATTCTACTTTTGCACCCAGAGATTCACTAACAAAACGAAGAGGAACCATCGTTGCTCCATTAATCAATTGTGCTTTAGTGGATAATGCTACAGATTTCCCGTTAACAGTAGCGGTTGTGCTGCCAATAACTAAATTCACCGTAATAGTGCCCTTGGTCCCTTTTGCCGTTTGTGTTTTTGCATTCCATTCTACTTTCGCACCTAGATCTTCGAATATACCTCTAAGCGGTACTAATGTAGCGCCGTCTTTAACTACAGCAGATTGCGGGGAAATCTGCAACTCTCCATCGATTACGACATCCACTTTCTGCAGTGGAGCAGCAGCGGAATAACCTGAAGGGATAACTAAACATAAAAACAACACTATAAATAGGGTTTTTAATAATTTTTTTTGCATGATCCGATAACTCCCTTTCTCATTGTTGTTAGTTTTGTGCCGGAGTGTCTAGGTACATAGTAGTTTATCGGAAAATCATAAAAATTTATTAATTATTAAGGGGTGGCGAGGGATTATAGAAGGAGGTGGGGATGTGATTTGATTACATTGCGTCCAAAGTGTTTGGAGCCTTATGTCGAAGAACACTGGTGGGAAACCCGGAGAATCGTATGTGGAGGCTGTTCCATTTCTTGAATAAGTCGGGTGCCTTTCGGTTTCGCTCTATATGTGTTACGGAGAACCGTATCATAAGTAACGACGAAATTGTAAAACAACAAGGAATTTTCCTGACTCATACAGAAACAACTATAGTAGGAAAATTGTTATAGAAAGAGAGGAAGTCGTAATGATAAGACATCCAAACCTAATGCGTTTGAAAATATTCTCGATGCAAAGTTTTAATATTCGTTCCATGCAAAGTCTACGTGACAAACGAAAGCGGTTATTTGCATGGAGCAGTATTACCTAACCGCTAACCGCACAAGTTCCATGAAGTTAGTAGGTTTGTCATGCGCGTTCGATTCTCGGAAACCACGGGATGAACCGATTGGTTTCCTTTTTATATTGCTGGTAAGCCGGATTATTCGCGTAACGCCGATCGAGGAACGGTACCCCGGAAACTTTGATCAGCAGAAGGTTAATCAACAGGGAACTGATTAACGCGCCCCAACCGCCGAGCATAGGAAGGACGATCAGCGCGATTCCCCACCACATGACGGCTTCGCCAAAGTAATTGGGATGACGGGTATAGCGCTATAACCCGGTCGTTAGCACTTCTTCTTTATCCCGACGGTTCCTCTTAAATTGTCGAAGCTGCCAATCTCCAATTGCTTGGAAGCCAAACCCGATAATCCATACAGCCAAACCTAGATAAGCGGCAAGATCGAAGGCGCCGCTCTGCTCCGAGTTAACGCGAATGATCGGGTATGCGAGCAGTAGCATGATTAAGCCTTGCATCATGAATACGCGGAAAAAAGCGATCAGCGTTGCGTGGCTCCCCCAATGCTTACGAAAGTCGGCAGGCAACGGGGAATACGTTGTGATGGCGTTCAACTCTTTTTCCCTCGCGATAATTTCATTGGCTCCGCCCAGAATCATTCGGTAAACATTCGATAATTTAACGATTGCAAGTCTTTACCTCCTCTAGAGGGCTCGGAGGAAGGCTGGGTTTTCCGAATAAGTAGCCTTGGAATAGTCGATACCCCCGGTGTTTTAACCATTCGAAGTCTTCTCTGCATTCTATACCTTCCGCTAGCGGTTCCGACCCGATGCGTAAAGCCGTTTCGAGAAAAAGTTCCGCTGTCCGCTGCTTAGTCGAGTCTCGCGAGACTCCATGAACGTGCGCACGGTCCAATTTCATATAATGAGGCTTAAGCTCCGTTAGCATTGCCGCCGTGCTGAAGCCTTCGCCGACATCGTCGAGCGCGTATTGAAACCCCTTCTCTTTGTAAAACGCCAATATACGCTTCAAATGCGCCAAGTCCTCCGTCTTCTCGGTTTCGACGACTTCGAAAACGAACAGCGAGGGGTCTGCGTTCAATTTTTCAGCTAATTCGATCGTGGACTTTAAGCAGTATTCAGGAGAATAAATGGACGTCGGTATAAAATTAATAAACGTCTTGGCGCGAAGGGGCGCTGCTTCTTCCACCGCTTTCATCCTGCATAGCCGATCCAGCGCATAAAGGCGGCCTCGCGTCTTTGCGGCCGAGAAAACCTGGTTCGGATACAGCATGGAGCCGTCTTGGTCCGTGAACCTCGCCAATGCTTCGTAGGCATAAATCCGTTCATCGATGTCCACAATAGGTTGAAAATACATGCATATTCGACGCTCGGCGATTAATTTATCGATCCAATTTGTTTCAAGAACCGCGGAGAGCTCCGACATCCCCCTCCAGTCCTCTCCCGGCAGCCTAAACCGCATCCTCTCTCCATCCATATGATCGTCGCAAAAGTCCGCAAACTCGCGAGCGCCGGATTCTTTAATCGTTAAAACGTCTTCGTCCGCGTGATGCACGGCGTTTCTGATTCGCATAAGTCTAGACGCATCACGCAACAAATGCAGGTTAAGGGGCCCTTCGGCCTTAATATCGAATAGCAATTCATTTAGCCCGCAGCCCTGACAACTCAATGGCTTTCCCTCCCGCTGTGATCGGATTCGTCGTTTAATTCATGATCAGCCTGATTTCGTTCGCCTTTCCGTCGAGCTTATGGGCGGTTTCCCCGATACCCTGGAATTCTTCGACGGCTTGCTGAAGCCCGTTCTGGCTTTCGGTGGCAAGTGTTCGGGTACGTTTTGTGCTTTTCACGACTTCCCGTACTCGGGCTTGAATTCCTTCGACGAATCCGCTGACATCCTTAGTCGCTTGCTCGACTTGGGCGGCCAGCTTGCGAACCTCGCTGGCGACTACCGCGAAACCGCGCCCGTGCTCCTTGGCATGGGCAGCCTCGATCGCCGCATTAAGAGCAAGAAGGTTCGTTTGCGCGGCAACGTCTTTAATCGACCGTACGATTCCGCGAATGGAATCGGACTGGCTTTCCAGCTGATGCAGCACGGCCATATTGTCTTCGGAGCCCGATACGACGTTGCCGACCGCTTCCTCGATCTGCTTGCTACAAGCCATGCCTCCTCGAGCCCGGCCGAGCAGCTCTTCGGACATCTGCAAGAGGTCCTCCGTCAATCGGGCAGCCGCCTGTTCCCGCTCGTCGATGTTCGTCGCGATCTTCAGTACGCCGGAAGGTGTACCCTCTTCGTCGAGGATCGGCATATAAGTCGCTTCAAGCCAGACGAGACGGCCGTCTTTTCTCACTCTTTGGATTTTGTCCTGGAACGACTTTCCTTGCCGTAAACCTTCCCACAGCTTGAAGTATTGGGGGCTGTTTTGAAATTCCGGAGTACAGAACGACGCATGTCGCATTCCGATCATTTCCGACGGTTGATAGCCCATGGACCGCGCGAAGTTATCGTTGACATAAAGCACGCGGCTCTCCATGTCGAATTCGATCATGGCAAGGGAGCTTTCAATCGCCGTCATCAGTGCAAAAAGCTTCTTATCGCCATGTCTCTCTATTGAAGCCGTCTCCTGTTCTCTAATCATTGGAATGTGCTCCTCAATTGTGTATAGATTATTTTGTATAGATTATTGACTATAATTGTACAAAATCTATACATAAACGGCAAGGAATTTGTAAAGATTATTTAAAAGTGAACAATTTTTAGGCAAGGCTCTCCTTATTTTGTATCGATTATGTATAATTACATAGAGGAGGGAACGTATCATGTATAGTATGAAGAGGGCATCCGAGCTGCTGGATATCCCGGTTGTAACGATCCGGGCTTGGGAGAACCGATACGGGGTCATCGCCCCGAGACGTAGCGGAGGCGGACACCGCCAATTAAGCGAAGAGGATCTATCTAGGCTTCGCTTCCTTAAAAACCAAATCGAACAAAACGGCTTGAAGATCAGCGAAGCTGTGCGACTGCTGCGGCAAAGCGATTCCGTCCCTCCGGAACAGGCCGCAGAACAGGCTGCAGAACAGACGACAAGCAGCTTGACATTCGACGGTTTGGTCGACAAGCTATACATGGATTTGATCCATTTCAATTCCGTCCAGGCGGACAAGACGATTGATCTGGTTTTTGCCTTATACGACTTCGAAGAGGCGTTTCGACGTATCATCGTCCCCGTTCTTTATAGGGCTGGAGCGGAGTGGGAGGCCGGCAAAATCGTCGTAGCTCAGGAGCATTTCGCTACGGAAACGATTTTGCGCAGACTATCTGCCTTGTTTCGGGTCTTTCCCGTGAATCCCAGTCTGCCCGTCGTATTGGCTTTTTGCCCCGAGGGAGAACGCCACCATCTCGGACTCATGTCGTTCAGCCTCTTCTTGCGGAAACGCGGAGCCGCCGTTTTGTATTTGGGACCCGATACTCCTTTGAAGGATCTGGACGGGATTATCGCAAATCATTCTGTTTCTTTCATCGCGGCTTCCGTTACGGACCGCTGTTATGTGGACAAGCTCATGGAGTGGATTGAAGCAGCCGCGCGGAATCATCCCCAATTGCGGTTCCTCCTTGGAGGGGCGGCCTTCGACCGAGCGGAATGGCGTCCTGTTAAGGCTAACGTACGCTACCTGTCTGCCGAACAATGGGAAGATTGGCACAATGCTTAAGAAAAGCTGGGTCAGTAAGGGGACATGTATCAGCGGAGGGAAATGACCTTAATAACAGAAAGGCACCCAATTGGTGCCTTTGATTTCGCTGTATAGATGATACGGGGAACCGTATCATAAATAGGGCGAAAATGGATCGGTCGAAGATCACAAATTAAAGAACGGAAAGCCTTTTAATTTCATATAAACGTATTGATATGGAGTGATGCGGTTATGCCAAAAGTCTCTGATGAACATAAGGAGCAACGGATTGAACAAATTCTGATATCAGCGTCAGAGGTGTTCAAACGCAAAGGGTATGAACAAGCGACGCTGAAGGATATTGTTGAGGAAGCAGGGATGAGTCGGGGTTGGATTTATTTATATTTCAAGGATAAAATGACCATCTTTTTTGCTTTAATCGATTATGTAGATTTTCAGCTTAAGAAGCAAATGTCGACGCTGCTAAAAGAGAATCATGAATCCGCACAAGGTGTACTAACAAGTTATTTGCAAGAGACAAGTCAATCGATTGATAGTCTTGTAGATAGCATTGTGCCTGCAATCTATGAGTTTTGTACGGCAGGGTGGAGAGAGCAGAGAGTACGGGATTTTTTTGTAAATCGGCACATCCGTGTGTCTGCAATATTTATTGATGTGATTCGTAGGGGTGTAGAAAAAGGGGAATTCAAACCAACTCAATCAGTGGATGAAATCGTGAAATATATGATGTCTTGTCTAGACGGTATTATGCTGCATAGTTTGGCGTTTGGTTCACAGCAAACGGATGCGGTACAGCAAATTCATCAATTGACAATTCAATTGATGGTCTTGCTTGGAGTAAATCCAGAGAAATAATGGGAAAGTATATTGAAAATGAACCGCGTGTCATTTATAATAAATGACATGCGGTTCATTTATTTTTTCAGGAGTTTCAAATAAAGTCGTTGTTCTTGAGAAAATGAAGGAGCGATACCAGAAGTATGCGGACAATGGGCCTGGAGGGGAGAAGGCGATGGTAGATTTCAACGATTGTCATTCCTGAAGCTGATATTGGGCAACAAACCACAAATGAAGGAGACAAGATCAATGAGCACGACAGTCCAGAATCAAGATTCAAATTTTGAAAGCTTCAATCGTGCAACGAGAAGATCGCTCCTTTATTTACCGATGTATATTCTGGTTCCTCTCATTTTTTGGTTCGGTTTTTGGGCATCAGGCTATGAGATGGAATGGATGGCATTCGGACTAGGGGCGCTCGGATGGCTCATTGCCCTGATGTTGCGGGGACCGCTGAGCGCACTTGTTATGAAAATGCCTCAGGAGAGAGCAAAAAACATCGTCGTTGCAAGCTCAGGAGTACTGGAGGAAAGCACTAGGCTTGTCCTATTGGCGGTCACATCCGCAACATCATCCTGGGCGATCTCGATTGGACAAGGTTGGGCGGCTATAGAAGTGATATTCGTAATGGTGAATATCGTTATCATCGCAACACTTGCGAATCGGACTGATGAGAAGGCGTTACAGGCAAAGCAGCTTCTTGAAGCGCAGGGTACGATTCAAGCTAGTCCTTTGTGGGGGATTCTAGAGCGAATATGGGCATCCGCTTTCCATATTGGATGTACGTTGATTGTCGCCTTCTATCCCTGGTCGGTTGTGCTGCTGATTCCGCTGCATAGCTCAGTAAATATAATTATAGTAAAATTGGTTGCTCGCTCGGTCAGAAATTCTAGCTTGTTCATTGCAACAATCGGCATCACGACATTAATCGTAGGAATTCTGCTCATCTAACTACATTTTAAATTGGAGGAATCGTCATGCAATTACAAGATCTTAATCTAGCTGTTATTCTGCCTATCGTAGTTATTCAACTTATTCTAATGATTATTGCGCTTGTGGATTTGGTTAGAAGGGAATCGACAAGAGGACCAAAGCTATTATGGGTTTTTGTTATTTTCATAGGTAATATACTCGGATCGATTGTCTACTTTACAGTTGGAAGGAAGAGCGAAGCGTGAGTCTGCTTGAGGTCGGCGAATTAGTCAAACGTTTTGGAACGAGCACTGCAGTAGATGGATTATCATTCAGCATCTCTCAGGGTCGTTGTATGGCTCTTCTAGGTCCTAATGGAGCGGGTAAGACGACGACATTAAAGATGCTTTCTGGGCTGCTGGAGCCTTCTTCCGGAACGATTCAGTTTATTGATGAAGCTCGGATAGATATACGGGAGTCGATAGGCTATTTGCCGCAATACCCTTCCTTCTTTAATTGGATGAGTGGCAAAGAATTTCTGGAATTTACAGCTAGGCTTGCGCGAATGTCCTCTAAAGAAGCTGCAAGCCGGGCGGATGAACTGCTGAAGCGCGTAGGTCTGAGGGCTGCGGCGAAGCGTAAGATCGGCGGATATTCCGGAGGGATGAAGCAGCGGCTCGGATTGGCACAAGCGATCATTCATCGTCCTAAGCTGCTTATTCTTGATGAGCCGGTGTCTGCGCTTGATCCGCAGGGACGTCGGGAAGTCATGGAGCTTCTGAGAGAAATGAAGCGGGAAACGACGGTTCTCTTCTCTACTCATGTCCTGCATGATGCGGAGGAAATAAGTGACGATGTCATCATTATGGATAAAGGACATATTGTCGTGGAGGGCAATCTACAGGAATTAATTCGTAATCATCAGAAACCCCAGATCCGGATTAAGGTCGGCGGTGCCCATCTCGAGTGGGTTCAAAGCTTGCGAAATCGACCGTTTGTACGGACATTCGAATCCACGCGGGATGGATTCACCTTGCAGGTAACCAGTGTTCCCGAGGCGAGACAAGCTCTATATCGGGAGATCGCCGATTTAACAATTGAAGTTGAAAGCTTCGAGATTGGCCAAAGTTCATTGGAAGATTTGTTTATGAAGGCGGTGCAAGCATGAGGTTGTGGATGCTTCTGTTTCGCAAAGAAATGCTGGAAAGTACACGCAATTATAAATGGTTATGGATTCCGCTTGTATTTCTGTTTCTTGGGATATCGACCCCTATTTCCACTTATTATATGCCTCAACTATTGGAAGCCGGAGGTGTTGCGGCTGAGGCAGCAAAGCTAATCCCCGTTCCGACATCTGAAGAAATTATGGTGAAGTCCTTGTCTCAATATGGGACGCTTGGCTTACTCGTGCTCGCTCTTTCCTTCATGGGGATCGTTGCTGCAGAACGGCAGTCCGGTTCGGCCATCATGGTGCTGGTTAAGCCGGTGTCGCACACGAGCTATATTCTGGCGAAGTGGTCTGGGATGACTGTCATTACACTAGCGGCTGTTGGGCTTGGGCAGTTCGGAAACTGGTATTATACTAGTGTTCTTTTCAATAGTATCCCGTTTCAATTGATATGGACCAGCTATTTGGTTTACGCTTTATGGCTAATTTTCATCAATACGATAACCCTTCTTCTTAGCTGTATACTGAAATCGACGGGAGGAATAGCCTTTATTTCATTAGCGTTAGCCGCCGTTCTTGCTATTCTCACTCAGGTGCTTGGTGATACGATGAAGTGGAGTCCGAGCCGATTGACAGGCGAAGCGGGGCAAATCCTGCTGAAAGGTCAAGGAGGGGAGAATATGTGGTTAGCGATAGTTCTATCCATCGTGTTTATTGCCGTACTATTAGCGGGTACTGTGGCCGCTTCAAGACGTATGTGGACTAAAGCATAATGAATGGCATTGACTCGTGTAATGAGACTTTACGAACAACTTACACAAATAACGGAAATAATTTCAGGAGAATAATTTGTGAAAAAAATACTAAAAAGAACTTTATATACTTTAATTATTCTACTTATCGTATCGATTGCCGCGGTATTATTGTTCGGATACTCCAATCCATCTAAACTGCCGGGGGATCTACAAAAGAAATTGGATACATTCATGGCCAAAAAGGAAAACTTCAGCGGTGTCGTTCTCGTTGCCAAAGACGGTAACATTGTAATGGAAAAAGGGAATGGAATGGCCAACAAGGGAGAAGGCCTCGCTAATCAGCCGAATACTAAATTTAGAATCGCATCCATTTCAAAAACGTTTACAGCTACAGCGATTATGCAATTGGAGGAAAAGGGACTGCTCTCCGTTCAAGATCCATTAAGCAAATATCATCCTGATCTTCCGAACAGTGAGTCCATTACGCTTCATCATCTATTGAGCCACTCCTCAGGGTATGTTGATTATTTTCAGACGAAGGAGTTCGAACTTGACCACAAGTACTCAAAGGAAGAGCTAGTCGATTTGTTTAAGGACAAACCAATAAAGTTCACGCCTGGAAAAAAGTTCAGTTATAGCAATTCCGGATTTTTCTTACTGGGGATGATTGTTGAAAAAGTATCGGGTCAGTCATACGAGGATTACGTTACTGAGAATATATTTAAGCCTGCAGGCATGGGCGACTCTTCCTTCACCGTTGAAAATCCAATCGAAGTGGCAATGGGTTATGTGAAAGGGGAGCCTGGCCCGAAAACGGACCCATCGATCGCTTTTGCCGCAGGAGATATTATATCGACCGCACAAGATATTTATTTATTCGATCAGGCTCTAAAAAGTAATAAACTGTTACAATCACAATCACAATCACAATCACAATCACAATCACAATCACAAACACAAAATAAAATGTATACCGTTTATTCCAGCAGCTTCCCTTACAAATACGGTTATGGCTGGTATGTGCTCGAAACATTCGGACACCGTAATGTCAGCCATTCGGGTGGGTATCCGAACGGCTTTCGCAATTACCTTGCCAGATACATTGACGATGACCTGACCATTCTCGTTTTGAGCAATCAAATGGAAACCAATTCGAAAGCGCTGACGAGAGAATTAGCTTCCATCGTTTTTGGAAAAGGCATATGGTTCTGGCAAAAGTTCATTTAGTAATACAAGGATTACTATTATTGATAGGGGGGGCAATTTTTATCATGAGTATTTTGTTTTCGGGGAATCAGCTCGTTAACCAATAGATTTTTTATACAGGGTATGGGATGGGTTTTGGACTTCTTTTCGGTGTTGGTTATGTGAATAGAACAATAACATTCTCAACAATTGGCTATTTGGATGCCTTTGTAAAAATCTTTGTGGGGATAGTGTTACTTTCTATAAAAAAGCCAAAAAAGAGAGTACCCTTCAAAACTTCGCCGATAGAGTGATATGGTGAACCGTATCAGAAATGACGCAAATTTTTTGGAAGAGAGAAAAGGAATTGAATTAACCTCTCCAGTCTCAAATTCCCGCCGCGGGGATTGAGTATTTTAAAATCAAAATCAGACGTTACGCGTTTTGTCGGGACGAATGGCACATTCGGTTACGGCCATGGCGTAGTTTCTGACTCCGCTCTTGGCGTTCATCAAAAAATCCATTGCAATCACGTCGTCGGTCAGCGTATGAAGCCCTGTCATGTGTTCTAGTATTGTGTTCATGTTTTATCTCCTATAGGGTCACTATAGACAGCACTCCACCGAGCTCCTGAAGCTGCTGCTGTCATAATTGCACGTCTTGCTGCAAAATTTGTATGAGCTCCGGGTCGGTTACTAGAGCTTGCATGGTTTTGGTTTTGGTTTTGGTCATGCAAACGGTCTTGAACGCAGCCATTTCATGAAACTCCAGCATCTCATGCAAGGCGTAATTGGAATTCATTTGGATTGTCCTCCCATTTATTTATCCATATTCAAGGTTTTAAGACGACTTTGGTGCAATCGTCCGTTTTCGTATCGAACACCTCATAGCCGTGCTTGGCCTCGCTGAGCGGAATGACGTGCGTAACAATGTCTCCAGGGTCCACTTTCCCCGACGTAACCAACTCGTACATATACGGTATGTAATGAATGACCGGAGCTTGTCCGGAACGGATATTCACGTTGCGCTGCATGATGTCGCCGAGCGGGAGTCCGTTATTGCCTCCGCCGTATACCCCCAGTGACCTGGATGGTCCCGCCTTTGCGGACAGCCTGAGACGCAATGATAAATGCGCTCATGGTGCTGCCTTGCAGTTTCAAACCGCTGGCTAGAAATTCGAGATCGCTCATCTTGCCGTCCATTCCTACCGCATCAATCACGACATCGGCGCAGCCTTTGGTCATTTCCTTGAGATTGTTGCCGATATTCTTATCCTGTTCGTTGGTCGTTAAAATGCCGACGTTATTCAGCGCCACAGCGCGGCGGCAGCAGGAGCGCGGCAGCGCAAGCTGGGCGACGTCTTGGAGGCATAGCACCAGATTTAGGAACGTGTCGTACTGGCTGCGTTCTTTTGTTTTGCCGCTTCCACTCGTGTCATGGTTCCGAAGTAGACCACACAGAACACTCGAGTTATCAGGAATGTGAGAAAAATCGTGGCCCATGACCAAAACCAGTTCCAACGAACATACCGAATCAGATCGGTATATTGTACGAGCAGCACCTCAACTATCGTCAGTACAGTAGTGAATAACACGTAATAGCCGAATTGAATCCAGCCACTCCGATGGCTCGGATAATACGCGTTAAACACAGCGCATGTCATCGGATAGGTCATAATTCGTAGGTGAAGCTCGTCCGGCTAACGTCGGCAAGCTCCCTTACGGGATAGGCGAAAAGTTTGAGTTCGACCACGGCATGACCGAAAATACACGTAATATACTGTTTGAACAAAAAAGCGACTATCGCCAATCGACGTTTCCTATGTATAGTGTACTTCTTTTTATTCATACTCTCGTGGGTGGTGATACTTAGGCAAAAACACAACACCGTTTACTCGTTGTCCGTCATAGACACGAACTTACGGGGTTCCCTTAAAAATATTTTATTATCCAGGCACTTGAACCACATTCAGTCATATATAGGTGATAACAGATCGAACCTGTTGAGGAGGATTTTATACAAATGATGTTACCGAGTGAAAAGTATTTCGGTAAGTTTGAAGCGGTTTTTTTATTTTACGGGGCCATGCCTACAGGCGTTACTGTTTCTGAAACTGGGCGCATTTTTATTTGCTTTCCAAGATGGGGAGACGATGTTAAATTTACGGTGGCTGAAATCGTTCGCGGTACATTACAGCCTTATCCTAGTTTAGACGCTAATTTGGTAAGCCAATCGAATATCACAACGTCCTTCATTAGTGTCCAAAGTGTCGTTGCTGATGGGAAGGGAACGCTTTGGGTACTGGATACGGGGGCTCCTAATTTCTCAGAACCCATCAAAGGGGGGCCGAAGTTAGTCGCTGTAGATTTAAATACAAATACCATAAAAAGCGTATTTACATTTACAGAGGATGTTGTCCTGCCAACCACTTATCTGAATGATGTCCGATTTGATTTTCGTGTTGGTAAAGCAGGTTATGCTTATATAACGGATTCGTCTTCCCGAGGACCGGGTGCCATTATTGTCGTTGATTTAGAAACGGGTTATGCCTGGAGACGGTTAAACGGGGCAAATGTAACTTCGCCCGATCTCTTTCTTTTACCGAAAGTCGAAGGTAAAATCCTGATGAATCGAAACAAAGATGGATCTACTTCACCCTTTAGATTGGCCTCTGATGGTATAGCGATTTCCCCGGACGGCAAGATTTTGTATTTTTGTCCTCTCTCTAGTCGACATCTGTACTCTATTTCAACGGAAGCCCTAAGAGACCTAACGATATCGGATATGAATTTACAGGATCACGTGAAGTATTGGGGAGAAAAAGGTGCTTCAGATGGAATGATCACCGGTGCAAAAGGAACCCTTTATGCTGGAGATTACGAAAACAACAGTATTCGAAAGATATTGCCGAATGGCATCATGGAAACGATCGCACATGATCCGAGAATTTTATGGCCGGATACTTTTTCGATTGGTCCAGATCAATACTTATATTTCATCGTGAACCAATTACATCGGCAGGCAAGATTTCATTATGGAAATGACCTGCGGCAGAAGCCTTATAGTTTACTCCGTATGAAAATAGACGAACCACCTGCTCCTACCTTTTAATAAATATTTCACTTTACAAAGTTGACTCTATTCGCAATCAGTGGTTGGAGTTTGTGGAGATGTTCCAAATTCGAGGAGCGGTAACTAATCCGCTCCTCGAATTTATTTTAGATATCAATCCACCATTTTAAGAGATGGTCTCCGCATGGTCGTCCCGGAGTTCAAGTTGGTTGCAGCATTGAATGGCGGGTCATGAATGTTTTTATTGTTTTCCACCCATTCAAATGAACTTTCTGGTGCAGGTGATACTCCTATAAGGGAGTGAGGTGAAGAAATGAGGGTCGCCCTAAAAGTCAAACAAGCGCAAAAAGGGAACAAAGAAGCGCTGCTTCAACTGATTCTGGCCGAGAAGGATCCTTTTTACCGGCTTGCTCTGGCTTACATGGGGAAAGAGCACGATGCGATGGATGCGTTGGAGGAGATGATCGTCATCTTGTACGAAAAGATCGGTCAACTGTTTTTGAAAAAAGCAAAAATTTAAGGGGGTCAAATATATGACCTCGTACATGCGGAACGAGCCTTAGAAGCGATTCTAGAGGCTCGTTTTTCTTTGATTATTTTCTTGTTCCGAAAAAGTAGACTTTTGCAGGGCTCTCCGAATGGGTGCCTTTTGATTTCGCCCTACAGATGATTAAGGTTTGTAAAAATCACAATTGGCACATTCGAAGTTAAAGTTTATG
The DNA here is from genome assembly GCF_048572955.1 of Pristimantibacillus sp. PTI5. Classification (GTDB taxonomy): domain Bacteria; phylum Bacillota; class Bacilli; order Paenibacillales; family Paenibacillaceae; genus Pristimantibacillus. Next base: position 3,054,639 of record NZ_CP183886.1, on the reverse strand, counting down.
TTTGATTTTTTATTTTTAATAGGTGGGAGGCAAGACGGTCAAGTCAATTTGCCGTTTAAAGAAGAACCTTTCAGCCCCGGATTTGGCGATGTAACGGACAAGTTCGGCGTGACCTTTCAAATTTATACAAAGATTGAACGCTAATTTACGCATAAGGAGTTGCCCAACTGATGGCGCAACTGTTTTTTATGCAAGCTTCTCAAAGTGCTGCATTGAGATAAACCGGTCATTCTCACGCGAAATGGGGAAGCGGACTATCTCCGAATATTGTTCAAATCATACAATAATGATCTTGGTCTGTGTGTAAACACAAGCTATTTTTTTCGCCGTTTGACCCGTTACGGTGAGCCGTACCACAAATGACGCAAATTTACACGTTTGGACACGTTATCTAATTTGGTTGGAACTTTTTGAAGGGTGTGATTCTTGTGGTTCGAGAATATGGCCCTCATTAAGTTGATTCGATTTGAAGAGACCTGCATTAGCAAATTATATCGTGCGTTCTTGGCGCACCAACGGGGTCTTTCCGACGAATGAATCCTTGCTCAAGATGCTCTATCTGGCGACCATGGACGTTACTCGCAAGTGAACGGAGCCTTTCTGGCCTGATTTGATATGAAGATGTATGACAGACCGACGGACCGTTGTCATACGTCTTCTTTTCATATATTGGGGGATCGGTGAAGCGCTCCCCACTCACATAACTCTTCTAGAGTGGGAAGTAGGGTTTTCGCTTTATCTGTAAGTCGGTACTCCACCTTTGGAGGGATCTGGGGATATTCTTTCCGTTCCACCATCCCATCCTGCTCTAGCTCCTTAAGCTGTGAACTCAGTGTTTTATACGTAAACGCTCCGATTTGTCTCTTCAAATCGTTAAATCGGACCGGCTCGTTCTCCGCTAGGAGGTAAATAATAACCATCTTCCACTTGCCGCCAATGACGGACAGTGTATAACCGAATGGAGTGTCTTGAAGATGCTTCACTTTGCCCCTGTATTCAGCCATACCCATATGAACACTATCCTTTCTGGTAGTACCTATCTATAAAGTGCGTACTACTTTTTTGTTTACCATCATCTTATACTATCCATACTTTGAACGAAAGGGGAACAAATATGAGGATAGCTAAAACGTTTAATCACGGTGTTGCATGGGAGGAAGGGAGCGGCATATCCCAGGGGTATTCGATTAACGGCACGATCTATATTTCGGGTCAATTTTCCCACGATATGCAGAGCACATTCGTCGGTGAGGGAGACATCGAGGCGCAGACTAGGCAGACGCTTGAAAATCTAGATCGCGTATTAGCAGGGTTCGGAGTCACGAAGTCAAACCTTGCTTATGTTGAGATTTACCTGACAAACGTGAAGGAGCATTTCGAGCCTTGCATCCAGTTGTTCAAAGAATATATGGGGCAGCACCGTCCTGCCGGCAGTCTCATAGGCGTGACAGCGCTAGCGTTCCCTGAGCAATTGATTGAGATTAGTGCTGTCGCTCACACGAACTAACGAACGCAGTCATCGCGGGTGTATTGCAGCTCCTCTTTTCATATAGGATAATGGGTGTGATTCACACCGGGGACAGCACAGGAACGAGAAAAGAGGTGTCCAGATGATCGCAGGAAAAGCTCGATCCGTTACCATGATCGTGTTGATTGCTTACACCGCGGTTATGTTATATTTCTTATACTTTGGCTTAGGCAGGATCGATACTTCCCATAACGGAGCGAATGGATATAAGCTCATCCCCGACGGAATTCCGTTGTCCTTCCCGATGGGAGGCGTGACCTGGTCTTGGTTTTATAACTTTGCGAATTTTGCAGCCTTCTTACCGTATGGGATGTTCATCCCGCTGGTGGTTCGGGTGCGGTTTCTCCGATTGTTGGGTTTGTTTCTTGTTACGATATCCATACTTGAAATATTGCAGTGGGCAACCCGGCTGGGCAGCTTTGATATTGACGATATCCTTACTAACGCGCTAGGGGTGACCGTTGGGTATATGGCGCAGCGGTGGGTGCCTCGTCCGAAGGATACCTCGAAGGGCATAGGGAAGATCTTCGTCGCGGCGGCTCTTCTCTCGGTCGTCACGATCACGTCGGTCCAAGGTGTGAACCACTGGATTGCGAAGGCCACGAGGGTCGAGGCAGGCAGGGTAGTCGGGATCAACAGCCTGCCGGTGAGGGACGGTTCGATCCATTGGGATCCAAGCCTCGCCGTCTTTGAAGTTGGGGGTCATAGAGTGATGCCTCAAATGAACTTGTATAGCAGAGAGAACCCGGGATCGGTGAGCGTTACGTACGCACTGGATGGGAAATATATGACCTTCTCTGGTTACAAGGGCGTTCCAGATGACATCATTCAGGGCGAAAGTACGGTAATTATCGCCCTGGACGGCGGCAAGCGAGGCGTGGAAACGAGCACTCTCAGCAGAATGGACGGTGGCGAACCCGGGTATTTCGAAATGGATATACAAGGGGCCAAAAAGCTTACCATAACAATTAGGAATGAAGACAAGAATTCGAATACGAACGTCTTGCTATGGGATATGATTCTCACGGAAATCAAGAACCGCCGATAGCAGGCGGCAAGCTTTTCACCGAGTTCAGCATGGTACAGCTCTCGAGATCCATATCTACGGTCCGATCCGGTTGACCTTTATGCTCTTCCGCCAAGGCGCGACGGATCATCACGTAATGTCATATACAAACTAGGATGAATCCTTGGGGAGCAGACTGCCGCTGGGCATAAGCTCTTTTCGTTTTTTTCGCTGTTAGCCCATTAAGCTGAACCCTATCATCGATAGAGCTAGCGGTATTAAGTCAAATTTTTATGCTAGTTCGTTCAATCTGAGATTCTAATACATCATATAGAGCAAGTTTATAGTTTATTTTATCCAAGTTAAAATATAGTTCCCTTATGCTCTTCTCAATTTCTTTTTTATGATGAAGCATCATCATTTTTCGTTCCGAAATCGTCGAGTCCCCTTCTTTATACAAGTATACATACTTCTGAATTTGAGCAAGGCGGTGCTGTACGCGACACGCCTGCTTACAATGACGCATTTGCCGCAATGGTTGCCCTTGGTCGTGTCGGCGCACCCGACGATATTGGTCCCGCGGTCGCCAGTTTGCTCGGTTCCGACAATCGCTGGGTTAATGCGCAGAGAATCGAGGTCTCGGGTGGTCAGAACATCTGATACTAGGCGGCAGACGGTAAAGTCGCCGGAGTAGTCGAGTTGTCGAGGAGGAGCATGTTCAGTTACGCATGAGGGCACCCAAAGACAATTAGGGGCGGCTTTTTTGTTCTATGTCCGCAATGGAATAGATTTTTGTATGGAAAAGGTGTGTTTATTGCATCGACCCATTAGGGACCCTCCTTTACCATTAAAGATATTCCTGTTAAATGAGGTGACCCGAATGGTCCAAATTTTGTTCAACGAAGAAGAAGGCTATTTCCCGCAGATCAACTGGGGAACCGGATCGGCAGATACGCTTACCGTTCGGAATCCGATTAGTGCCCACTACTTGGATGGAACGAACGTCCAAATTAATTATCAGACCGTTTCCACGATAAACTCATCCGAGTCGCTCGCCAAAGCGGAATGGCTGCATCTAGGCTATCGCTTTGAGATTAACGATCGTTGGAATACCGAGGAGTCCCGTATCGTCCTTCGCCGTAACTTGAAGGTGAAGATGGAAGATCCAACTGCGGCAATGAACGGACTCCAGCTGCAATTCCTTGCCGGAATCTTAGGCGATCGCAATGAGCAATGGAGATTCTGCGCACCGGCTACTCACTATTCCGATGCCGCACCGCTGCATTCCTTTACCGAAGCCAAGGTGTACATGGAAGATCGCTTAACCTACCCTTTCATCCTCGGATATCAACCGAATAATGGACAATCTGTCACGCTTGGGCGTATTACGCTGCCTCAATCCTCGAACGCGCCGCAGCGGACGGCCAAAGAGAACCGCTACCTGCAGCAAACGGAAGTCGGTTCCGTGGGATATAGCGTCCGGAATGGGAATGAGGTTTGCTTTCAAGCTTTCTGGCCTTACTATGAGGGAGATCGCAGCGTTGCTCTGGACGCCAAGCGGACATCCGTATCAGCATTCTATCCGCTGAACGGCGAGTCCTTCGATATGGAAATGGCATATGACATCCGGTTCGGCCAAGGAGATTCTTATGCGGATGCGGTCTATTCGACTTTCAAACAATATGCTGAGCTAAATGCTCCGAAACCAGTGGAACTGCCTTTCTCGCTGGAGGATTCGATCGATTACCGCAACGTCTCGCTGCGCAACAGCTATCGGGAACTGGAAAATGGCGGAGCGGGTTTCTTCTTCCACTTTGACCCAAGACACGGCTACGGATCCCAGCCTTCCGGCTTTGGGACATCGTTTAATAATATTCCGCATGAGTCCTATACCAAAATCTTGGAATACGGGTTTACGGGACGGCAGATCAACACGGCATATACGCTCGCGAAATCTGATGGCGGCGAATGGATCGAGAGGGGCAGGAAGGTAACTCAATTCTTCGTCGATCGGCTCTCCACCCCATCGGGGTTCCTATATTCGCTATATGATATCGAGAACGACAAACCGTTTGCCTCCTTCGGCGAAGAGGGAGCGCCTAAGCTTCACTACATTTCGCACGGGAACATCCCGGGTAACTACCTGCGAACGATGGTCGAGCCCGCGTTCGATTTACTCTTGAACTATCAGCTATACGCACAGCTTGGCAGTCTGCAATCGTCTTGGTGGAATACAACGCTGAACTTCGCCCAGTTCTTGCTGAGCAATCAGAACGAAGACGGCTCTTGGTACCGCGCTTACGAACCGGACGGAACGCCGCTCAAGAACGCGGAAGGTTTCGGCAACGACGAGTTCTCCTCGAAATCGGCCAGCTCTATCCCCATTTTGTACTTGATCGCGATGGGCCATGCGAGCGGAGACCACGGGCAACCTTTCCTTGATGCGGCCCGTAAAGCCGGGGATTATGTCCTTAACACCTACGTTCCCCAAGATCATTACATGGGAGGAACGCTCGATAATCCGAACGTCATTGACAAGGAAGCGGCTCAGTATACGCAAGCCGCACTTTATGGCTTGTACCAACTGACGGGTGAACATCGTTATTTAGAAGGCTCTACTCGAGCGGGCAAAATCTTCGTGACTTGGAATTACATTTGGAATGCTCCGCACCTGCCGGGTACCGATCTGGCACGCGTTGATTTCAAGACGGTGGGAACGGGAGGCATCAATTCCATCTGGGGCGGCGGAGTCGTCGATATTTACTCTCTGTTCCATATCGAGGAACTCGATCTTCTAGGCGCCGAAATCGACGAGCCGTTCTTCCGTTCGATAGCGGAGTGGATTGCGATCGGCACTCAGCAGCTGTTGTCGCATCCGGGAGATTTGATGGGCTTTACGGATCTGGGCATGCAGCCAGAAGGATTCGGTATTTGTAATCAAGGCATCGATGAAGGCATGATTGCCAAGGGAGATATCTGGGGAACGCTCGGATGGATCTATTCGGCTGGAATCTTCGGACTAGGGAAATACTTAGAATCAAGAAAAGTGAAATAAACAGAATAGATTATCGTAAGAAACTAGGCAGATTCGTGAATGTCGCTTCGCATAAAGATCCGTTACGATGAAGGTATACAAGGCAGCAGATATTCAAGGGAGGATCTTACAGATGAAAATAAAAAGAAAATGGCTAGGCGCGACGACAGCTCTGGTATTGGCCGCTACACTTGCTCTTACAGGCTGCGGTTCCAAAAACAATGGGAACAACGCGGCCCCCGCTAACGGCGAGGAAGCTTCCAGCCAGATGGAAGTCGAGCTAAATATGCTCAGCAGCTGGAGCACGGATACGGAACGCGGTAAAGCACTGCACAGCATCGTAGACAAATTCAACCAAGAGAATGCTGGCAAAATTAAAGTTAACGTAGATATCAACCCGGATTGGCCAACTCTTCAAGAGAAAATTAAAACCATGATCGCGGCCAACGAGACACCTGACGTGTTCAATTACAACTTCAACCCGAACGATTTGTCGCGTCAAGAATCCGGCAAGTTGCTTGATTTCACGCCTTTCATGGACGACCAATGGAAAGCACGCTACACCGAGCAGGATCTTCAAGCGATGACGGTGAACGGACAATTAACATCGATTCCTTTTGAGAAAGCCGGTATCTTGTTCTATTACAACAAAGATTTGTTCGCTAAAGCCGGAATTTCCGAATTCCCGAAAACATGGGACGAGTTTTTCGTAGCAGCTGATAAATTGAAAGCAGAAGGCATTGCGCCAATTTCTCTTATGACCTCGGACGACGCATGGCATACGACGAACGCATTCACTTATTTGGCGGCAAGCATTGCAGGAACCAGCGTGTTTGATGTTGGGAAATCCCTCGATACGCCTGATGTGGCCAAAGCTGCTGAATACCTTAAGAAGCTGTTCGATTACTCTACTCCGGACGCTCTGGGCGGCAACTATTCTGTCAGCTCCAATAACTTCCTCATCGGTAACACAGCGATGATCATAGACGGACCTTGGTTGATCGGTTCGATCAAAGAAGAAATGGTTCCTTCGATCGGTATCGCTTCCGCTCCGACGTTCGGCGATGGCAAAGTTCAACCGGGCTTTACGGTTACTGACACGTATACGCCTTGGTCAGGAGCGAAGCAGGAAGACAAGCAGAAGGAAGCAGCAGTCGTTCAATTCTTGAAATTCATGACCTCCGAAGACAGCTCCAAAACGTTTACACTGGACGGACGCATCCTGTTGTCTACCAAACTGGAGCTAAGCAGCGAGGATACGACCAAAGCAGGTCCAGTATTCGGCCAATATATCCAAACAAACGCACAAGCACCTGAGAGTATCGTCAACATCGTGCGTACGTTGAAGCCTACTGCGATCTCCAAGCTTCCTTCACTTATAGAAGGTCTGATCTTAGACAAACACACACCGCAAGAATTCGCGAAACTATTGCAAGAAGCTAACAAGTAAGAAAAAAGGGGAGGGAGAGAACCTCCCCTTTTTTCTCCGAAAGGAGCGAGAGCATGATGACTTCGAGACAGATCTATTATTACTTGGTTCCTGCCCTGTTGTTTACAGTAGTTTTTTTTATTTTTCCGCTCATCTTCGTCCTCTATCTAGGCGTTCAGGAATGGAACGGAATCGGCGCGATGAAGTACGTCGGTCTGGACAATTTCATTTATTTGTTTGGTGACCCCGCTTTTAAGACAGCTATGATCAATACAGTATATTGGATTTTGGCAGGCGTGTTCCTGCACACCCCCTTGGGACTCTTGCTGGCGCTCATTCTGTTCAAAAAACCGAAGGGCTGGAAATGGCTCCGCACCTTACTCTTCCTGCCTAACGTTATTTCCACCACCGCGCTCGCTTTCCTGTGGTACTTCGTGCTGCACGTAAGCTTGGGACTGGTCAACAATTCGTTCAAAGCCGTAGGTTTGGAATCCTGGATGCATGCGTGGCTGAGCGACCCAAGCACCGCGGTCTTCGCTAACATGATTCCGTTTATCCTGTATGTCGGCTTTACGATGGTGATATTCTTAACGCAGATGTCCACGATTTCCCCGGAGCTCTACGAAGCAGCCGAAATAGACGGCGCGACATCCATCCAGAAAGATAGGTACATCACGATTCCTCTGGTAAAAAGCGCGATCGCCATTAACGTCATTTTCAACACCGCATTTACTTTAAGAATGTTCGAATATCCACTTCTGATGACAGGCGGCGGACCTGCAGATTCCACGTTAAACATGTCTTTGTATATTTACAAAGAGATGATTACAGCCAATCGTTACGGCGTATCCATGGCGGGAGGTCTGATGACTATTCTCATGGGGATAGTCGCGATGATGCTCGTATTCGGATTTTTACGCCTTTCGGAAAGGAAGGGTTGACCATGAAAGGATTTCGTTGGATCATAATTTCTTTATTCTTGCTTATCACCATCGTTCCTTTCTTGTGGCTGATCCTAGCCTCTTTCAAAACAAACCAGGAACTGTTTTCTTCGCCCTTTAAGCTTCCGGAAAAGTGGATGTGGGAAAATTACGAATCCGTACTCTCTAACCATCCCATTCCGAGCTACTTCTTCAATTCAATCTGGATAGCGATCCTATCCACAATCATTGCGGTTGCTATAGCGACAATGGTCTCTTATGGTTTCATGTACAAATTTAAGTACAAGCAGGGTTGGCTGCTGTTGATTACGTTTGGAATCTTTATTCCCACCAATGCGTTCATCGTTCCGTACTATTTCATTGTCAATGGGTTGGGGTTGTATGACACACGGTTTGGCGTAGCCCTCGTCTATGCCGGAGTTTCGCTTCCGCTAAGCATTCTGATTGTCAAAACATATATGGATTCGATCCAGAAGGAAATGCTGGAAGCGTCGTTTATTGACGGGGCGAGCGTTCATCGCACCTTTCTCAGCGTCATCCTGCCCATTTCTTACCCAGGGATGACGACTGCGAGCATTTTCTTGATGATAACAGCTTGGAACGAGCTTCTATTCGCCTCCTTGCTCACACAAAGCGAAGGGACGAGAACGCTGCAGGTGGCCATACGGTTTTTCTTGTCCACGTTCTCAGCGAATTATCCAGTCGCATTCGCGGCAATGGTTATCGCGGTTCTTCCAACGATTGTTATATATTCGCTGCTTAGCGAAAAAATAATTGGTGGACTTACGGCCGGTGCGGTGAAATAATCGATTATAAGACGTATCCGAAAGGAGAAACAACATGCGAGTTTTGATTGTCGACGATGAAGTGTTTATCCGTGACGGTTTGCGTACGTTGATCGATTGGGGCGCCGCTGGCTTTGACGAAGTGATGGATGCCAAAAATGCCATGGAAGCGATGGAAAAGATCGAGCTGGCAATGCCAGACTTGATCTTGACTGACATCTTTATGCCGGAGATGTCCGGACTTGATTTCGCCAAGAAGATGAGAGGGAAATACCCCTCTATCCGATTCGTTATTTTGACGGGGTATGAGAAATTTGAATACGCTAAGGAAGCGATTGAGATCGGTGTTGCCAAGTACTTGGTCAAACCTATCTTTCCCGATGAATTAAAAGAGACGGTGGAAGAGCTCCGCGACGAAATGCTGCTAGAAAATAGAAACCGGAATTGGAACGAGACGGCGCGTCAGCGCCTTAACGAATACAAGCCGATTATTACAGAGAAGTTTTGGAGCGATCTTCTATCTGATGTGCTGGCTGCACCAGCAGAGATCCGTGAGCGTGCCAGCGCGGCAGACATTCAAGTTCAGTCATCGTTTTTTTGCTGTCTAGCTGTCGAAATCCGTCATCTTGATAAAGTGTTCCAACGGTATGGGGAACGCGAGTTGCCGTTGGTTCGATTTGCAATAAGAAATATCATTGAAGAACTCCATCTGGGTAACGTCGCGTATATATACGACCACTCAGATACGGTACTGCTATGCATTTTGTCGAAGCCTATAGATCCTGAGGAGTGGAAGGTAACGGCGGGTAAGATCGACGAAACGATCAAGGTCGATGTCTGCATGGGGTTGGGCCAGCCTTGTGATGATATTTCACTTGTCCGCCAATCTTCGCTTGAGGCACTAGACTGCGTAAGATATTTGGCCATGCTGGATCAATCCGGATTTATTCGCTACGAAGAAATTCCGGCCTGGAAGAAGGATCATGTCGAATATCCTTATGAAGAAGAGAAGATTCTGCTGGAGGCGCTCCGCTATCGGGATCAAGTTAGCGATCAGGTACTGGAGCCGTTCATACGGAAATTGAAAAATCAGAATCCGTCTCCCCAAATGATTCATCTCATTAGCGTCCAACTGCTGGGAGCCCTGTATCGCCTCGCGGACGAATACGAGATCGATACGATTCCGACGTTTAACCAAAGTGTTTTAAAGCTTGAGACCCTGCCTTCCTATAGTCAGATTCAGCAGCTGTTTCTGGAATTGTTCCAAGAAATCGTCGGACGGAAAAGCGCTCACCATGACAGCTTTGTAAGCCAGTTGGTGAATCGGGCTAAGCAGATGATACATGACCGCTATAACGATCCGGCTCTGAGTGTGGCCCAGATTGCACAAATGCTGTGTATCTCGCCGAATTACCTTTCCCGCATCTTCCATCAGCAGACAGGGAGAACGTGCGTGGAGCATATTACCGAATGCCGGTTGGCGGAAGCTAAAAAGCTTCTCCTTTTTTCGACCCATAAAAATTACGAAATTGCCGAGAAAGTCGGATATGCCAACGCTCATTATTTCAGCTTTATGTTTAAGAAAAACATGGGGTGCTCCCCGAGTGAGTTCCGCGAGCGGGCCGGAGAAAGGCGAACCTGATGCAAGTGCGCTCGATTCGGTCCCAGATGATGTTGTTCTTCTCTCTGCTTATTCTCGTTCCGATCATCATCAGTGGCGTAAGCATTTATTATGCTCTGCAAAATTACTTGGAAGACAGTTATGTCAGGCACCAAAGTAAATCAATAAACAACTTAGCCAGCGAAATGGACGATTGGCGTTCCGAGCAAGAAGATCTCTCCCTGAGATTGTTCGGAGATCGGTCGATCCAGCAGTTTCTGCGGTATCCGAATACGACCCTGACAGCGGAACAACTGCAACGAACAGCCAATTTCCGGCAGGCCCTTCAGATTCATTCAGCGAAGAGCGACCCTTTGGGTTCTATTTTTGTAGTGCGGGACAACGGAACGATTTACGGGGAAGGCTTAAGCAGCACATACGACCGTTATATTCACTCGCGTCTGCTATTGGCGGCGGGTTATAACGGTTTACCCACATGGGATAATGTTGAGGGGACGGATAAGGTCGCCCTGTTCCGCCAGATTAACGATAACGAAATGGATTTGAACCGCCCGATCGGGTATCTGTTTATCCTGTTTGACAAGGCGGAGATTGAGCGAATGATCGGTCAGTATACGGTGGATCCCGGTCAGCAGTACGCGGTGTTCGACGAGAAGAATTCATTCGAATTCCTTACAGATTCCACAATGCCTAAGGCGTTCATCAAGGAAATTGGCATCTCCAGTGAAACCTCGCGGGGGTCCTCAACGACTATTTACGGGGACGAGCCTTACGTCACTTTTGCGGAGAAACGTTCCGGTTGGAACTTGGTGTCTTGGATTCCAGAGAACAAGGTAATGGAGCCTGCTAGGGAGCTTTTCTTCGGCATTCTCTTTATTGCATTCGTTCTTATCTTCTTCTCCGTGTTCATGGTGCTGTTCCTATCCCATCGGATCACGAAGCCGCTCAAGATGATCCAGCGCAAAATGATGCAAATCGGGGAAGGATTCTTCATCTTCAAAGTGCCGGTCGTCCGCAACGACGAGGTTGGAGAGCTGGCGTCCGCCATGAATCGGATGTCCGATGAGATCCAAAGCCTTATCCAGAAAAACAAGGAAGAGGAAGCTAAACGCCGGCTGATTCAGTTGCAGACGCTCGAATATCAGATTAATCCCCATTTTCTGTACAACACGCTGGATTCCGTCAACATGCTGGCGCGCAAGCATCAAGATCCGATCATCGCTGACATGGTTACGTACCTTTCCCGTCTGTTCCGCATCGGGCTGAACCAGGGCCGGGAAATGATCACTGTAGCGGAGGAAGTGCGGCATGTCACTTATTATCTGAAAATCCAGGAGATCCGATTTGCAGATCAGCTCTATTGGGATATTCAAACGGACGAGAGCATCGAAAGCGAGAAGATAATTAAGTTTTTGCTTCAGCCACTCGTGGAGAACAGCATCAATCACGGCATTCGCAAACGGGACGAGCCGGGTCATATATATATCCGAATATGGAAAGAACCAGACTCCATTGTTCTGGAGGTGGAGGATGATGGAGTGGGAATGGATCCGGAGCAGCTCGAGCGCGTTCGTCAGTCTTTGAACGACGACATGGAAGAACCGGATAAGGATCACGGATTCGGTTTGCGGAACGTTCACCAGCGGATCCAGCTTCATTACGGAGACGACTACGGCCTAGAATTCGCCAGTGAGAAAGGCTACGGAACGACCGTCACAGTGCGGCTTCCTAACAATCCCAAGACATAGACAGCAAGTAGGGTAGGAGTGAAGTTAATTGGAATCGATCAAGAACTCTGTATTTTCTCTTTATGTTTCTGAGCGGGGAAGCGTAGAAAAGCTTCTTCTTACAAGCGACGCCGAGCAAATGAATTGGGTCATTGACCCTGCTTATATCCAATCATGGGGTTACCCGGATGAGGATAAACTGTTCGGAAATTTTGTGGTGCGGGCTAATGGAACCGACTACGAGAGCCTGAAGTCGGAACCTCCTCTCATCCGGAAAACGAATTCGAAGAAAATCGAGCTCGTGTACTCGTTTGCGGAATTCGACGTTCAACTGGTCTATGATCTGGGAGGAGAGGATTCCCTCTCTTGGCAGATTTCATTGAAGAACAATGGGACGGAGGAGCTGGTTGTAGAAAGCTTCTACGTATGGTCTTCAGTTGCTTATGTCATGTTCAAAGATCCGGACGTTCACCGCAATATCAGCCATTCGTGCGCTGTTTTCCCTTCTCTTTCAGAAAGCTTCAGCAAGTTCGCATTCGTTCGCAGGAGCAATAACGGGCCGCACTTGGGAATGTATGCTGTTAAGGGAACTACTCAATCCATGGGTACGTACTGCAGGTTCGAGAATAATTTCTTCAAGGATGTGTCGCCGTCCCTGGACGGCCTGTTGTATCACCAGTTGGTTCTGGTAGGTACAGGCACGGAGGATCCTAAGGCTTCCAAGGCAGACTGGATTTACAATGGCGTTGCTGAACCGACTATAGTGGCAGCTGGCCGATCACTTGCTTGGGAATATCGTTTCCTGCCATTCGACAGCCAAGGTCAATTCTACGAGAATGGCGCCATGCTTGGGCATCCAGTCATCGAATTTCCGCCTGTCACAATTGCGGGAGGAACGTTCGAAGCTGCCATCCGCTTGCAGGGGCATCAGCAACCAGCTCGTCTGTGGCTGGAATCCAACACAAGAGGGCAACACATCCGCAAGGATGTGACCGATCAGTTGGAATTCCAGGGAGAACGGTATGTGCTACGCACAGAACTGAACCAGCCGGGAGAAAGAAAATTATCGCTTCTTCTAGATAACGGTAAAACCGACAGTGTTATCTTTAACGTGATGGAACCGGTGAAGGAGATCATAGAAGCCCGTGTAGACTACATTTCACGGAAATTATATGCGGGTGCAGGCGGGAAGACGCCCCATGCTTTTCTTCCAGTTTCCAACCAAGGCGAATCCCTTGGCAAGGTCGCGCTTGTTCTTCTTAAGAATGTCATGGGGACGATAGAACTGGAGCAGATTCATAGAGCGGAGAACAGCGCGGTGCATTACATCCGGCCGAAGTGGTTCCATGGCGGGGATTTTCTGAAGCCGGTCTCATTGTACGGTAAGTTCTATCGAATCATAGATTTCGATTATATTGCCCACGTCTACTATTTGCTTTCTAAATTTGATGCGAAGCAACTGATTCATAACCGACCGGAAGACTATTTGAAGTGGGCCGGGGAAGTCATGATCACGCGTATGGATGCGCAATTGCATGAGGACGAAAGAGAGCAGAAGGAAACGGAAATGCTCGGCGTTTATGTCCTTTTCATTCAGGACTTGCTTAACGATCTTAACCGCCTTGGCATGGCCGACTTGCACGACAGATTGTCCTCCTTGTGGGAGACGGCCACCGAAAGATTCCGCCAGGAAAGCAAAGATTACAAAGGTGCGGTTACCGAGCATTATTACGACAATGCGGGATTCGGACCGACATGTGAAGCGCTGTGCTTAGGCGGGCATTTAGCGGAAGCGGAGAAGTATGGGGAGCTATTGCTTGCGAACATCGGTTTCAGCAACGACTTTCGTGCGCAAAATCCGGACCGTTGGTGGGAATCCCTCTCTTATATGACGCATTCGCTCTGGGGTGGAATGGTTGCCGCTTCAACGCTGGTCGGCTACGAGCATTTCCGTAAAACCGACTATCTGTCGGCGGCATACCGCGCTACGATGGCGGTATTCTATTGCTACGACTGGCATGCGACCGCAACGGACAAAAAGCTGGAAAAAGGCGAAGCCGCTTCGACATATAGCGTGGCCGGACCCAACTTGAACCGGCCGGATCTGTCCCGAAACCGGTTCGGACAATCCGTCTTCACGGAAGCGGATGGGGAAATCTTCAAAGGCTTGTTCAGCGACGATTCCGGATATGACTGGGATATGGGCGAAGAGCTTGTCGCCTATCTGGCAGGCTTCGGGACGAAGACCTTCTTATACTACCGAGATGGCGAAGTTCATTGTGTGAACGGTGAAGTGACCAGAGAAGGTGACCAGTATAGGGTGACAAGTTATGCAGCCTATCCGAAGGAGTTCTATTTCTACGAGGAAAATGCCTCCTATATTTCCGAGTCCGGCGAAGAAGTGCGTACGATTATTTTTGAAAAAGGAAGTTTTGCTCATGCGACAAAGATGGGATTGGGATGAACTCTCGGAGCATGTGGATTTGCCATACAGGGGGAGCCTCGCTAAACAGCATATCAGGGACCTATCTGGCTCCCAGATGTCTGTTCTGACAATCCGCAACGGGAATTTAAGCTTTACGGTGTTGCCGGAACGCGGGATGGATATTGGGGAAATCTTCCTGGGTGAGGAGAAGGTCAGCTGGGATCGAAACAACGATTACTTTCTTCACCCGGATCGCGTTAATCTGCAGGAGAGCAAGGGGACGGGATGGCTCAAAGGGTTCTATGGAGCCGTCAGCTCAATCGGCCCTGAACTGTTCGGAACGCCAGGCGAGGGGTATACCCTGCACGGAACGGGGTCCTATTCTCCTGCTTTCATGCAAAGCATCTTCGTGGGGTACGATGAGACAGGGATCACATTCGAGGGAACGGTCACCGTACGCGGTTATGCAGACATTCCGGTATTTGAAAAGCGAATACGTATGGTTACCCATTGGGGATCTGAATGTATATTGCGGGAAGAAACAACTCGTAATGTATCCGATACCGAACAAACACTCGATGATGGATACCATATCCAATTATCCGGACCTTTCATGCATGAGGGTGGCCGATACATTTTGCCTTTGCCCCGTGACGAGATGCTCTTAAGGGACTCTGCGGAGCTGGAGGAGGATCCGCTCCGAATTCCCTGTAGAAGTCAAGGAGCGACGTCAATCCGCTGCTATCAGTACGTTCCGGGGGCGGTGGACGGACTCCATTCCATTGCCGATATTGGTTCTTACGTTTCTACCTTCGATTCCCGCAGGGGAATAACCGCGGAGATGATTGTAAACGATCATCGGAGCGCTGCTGGGTTTGTCATTCGACCGCTTTCTTGTTTCCCGCGTTCCCTCATTGCCAAGGAGATCAGCGACAGCTTTATGTTCGCTTTTGAACCCTGCCGTACAAGGCCCAATCGGATGTCGCAAAAGCATGCTGACGGGGAAGCCTTCGTTCTTAGTTCAGGATTAAGCGACACCACCCAATGCTTAATTGGGGCTACGAGGGATATAGGAAAGATAGAAGTGCTTGAACAGGCGATCTCTCAGGCGGCTATTCGTTGAAGAAATGAAATGAAATGAGAAGAAAATGGTAAATAGCGGCAGCATATGCCGCTATTTTTTTGTTTATTATGCAGAAAGGATAGAAAAGTGAATGGACTTATCAGTAAATCATATCTTATAATCAGATCACGAAATCGATTGCGTTAATTCACCTTTGTATTATCAACATTTATAACGAAATCGATTGCTCTAAATGTGAAGGAGGCCACACATGAACACCATCCAGTCCGGACTAGCCAGGCTGTCCGTTGTTCAAGCAGGGGATCAATACGGAATGGAGCTGATATCTTCCGAGGGTGCCCCTGTTGAATTTAATATTGTGAAACCGATTACTTTGGAAATAAAGATTCGGGATTCCGAGTTGCCAGTCGTTTACGAGTCCGCATATGCAGCCTTCGAACTTCAGGAAGACCTGATTCAATGCAAGGGCAGCATCGTTACCAGCAATGGAAGCGAGTTTCTATTCGAAGATTCGTATCGGGCCTTGAGCGGGCAAACGTCCTTCCAGTTCGAAAGAAAAGTTACTGTTATCAAGGCTAATGAGAATGACCTCGGTTTTTCCACGCAATTCGCGATCCAAGAAGATATTGAGCGTAAAATGGAAGAATATGATTACTTCGCTCCGGGTGTATGGTACTCGGATAATAAAAGCGTGGTTTCTGGCGGAATTGCGAGCGATTACAACGATGAATATTTTTGTTTTCGCATAACTAGGCTCCCCGTGCCCCTGATGATGATGCAAAGCAAGGAGTCGAAGGCGTACGTCACTCTTTGTCATGTGGGACCGGAGCCGCGGACAGGCTTCCACGAGATGACGGCAGATTGGCTGGTCGATGAATCGTTCCAATATGCGTCACTCGGAATTAAAAAAAGTCCGGTTCCAAGTGTAAGATATCTTTTCCCGGGGTCTGAGGGAGAGAAGCACTACGTAGGACCGAATCACCTCGATAAGGTCTCCGGCTGGGCCCGTAGAAGCCATCCTGTGAAAACAGGGGTTCCGCACAGCTATCAATTCATTATCAAGACAGGTATAGCTGACGGATTCGCCTCGGCTATGAGGCAGGTATGGAGACATTTCGCGGACAATCTCGATACACCGGTCGTTCCAAGCGACTTGAACAAGGTGTATGAAATTGGAATTCAATTGCTAAATACTTACTGCCAAGAGTACAATGGTGCCATGGGCGTTCCGTTCTGGACGAATGTACCGGGAGGACAGGTTGCCGATGTAACGTTCCAGATGGGCTTCGTCGGGCAGCAGCTTCAGGTCGCCTATCAATTATTGAAATACGGCCTTGAGAACGACCGTCCTGAGATGGTTCAAAAGGGTGAAGGCATTCTCGCTTTCTGGACGAGCAAATCCATGACCCCGAGCGGACTGCCCAAGGTATGGTACGATGTCCATCCTGCTGATTTCAAGGATCATCCTTCTTACATACGGATTGCAGCCGATGGGATGGAAGGGGCTCTATTCGCTTACAAAGTGATGCAAGCCCATGGTCATAATCGGCCTGAATGGCTAGCCTATTGCCAGACCTTCGCCGAATGGCTCGTGCGAAATCAGAACGAAGACGGTTCCTTCTATCGTTCCTACGATTTCAATGGAGAGCCGCTTCATCGGGGTAAATTCAACACGACAAACCCGGTTCGTTTCCTAGTCCACTTCCATTGGTTGACTAAAGACGACCGTTATCTGCAAACGGCATTGCGAGCCGGGGAGTATGCCTATGTCCATACTTACGAAGCGGCATTGTACGTCGGAGGGACGGCTGATAATGACAACACGATTGACAAAGAAGCGGGTATTCTCGCACTTTACGCCTTCTTGGCGCTGTATGACGCAGACGGAAACCCGAAGTGGCTTGAAGCGGCCAAAGGAGCTGCGGATTTCTGCGAAACGTGGGTCTTCATGTGGAAGTATCCCGTTGACGACTTCATGGGCAACAACGTATTCGCACGTGGACGGGATATTACTGGACAAAGTTTGATTGCAACCGGACATTCGCACGCGGATGTGTTTATGGCTTACTGCGCCTTCGATTTCTACCGTTTATATTTATTGACGGAGGACTTCCATTACTTGCGGATTGCCAAGCTGCTTCTCCACAACACGAAACAGTCCACCGATTGGTCCGGAACGTTAGGTCATGTGTACGCTGGACTGGTGGAAGAAAGCGGAGAATTCGTCATGCAATATCACAGAGGATTAGGCAAATGGCTTCCTTGGTGCACAATCGCGGAAATTGAGCCGATCACGCGGTTGAACGATTGGTTCGGCGCGAAGGGAATGGATGAGATCGAATCACAGAATGCAGAAGACATCAGAGTGAGGAATCACGGTTCACGGCACTTATTTTAAGTAAAGCGAGTGAACGATTTGATAACGATTTATGACATCGCCCAGAAGATGGGGGTGAACCCCAGTACCGTTTCCAGAGCGCTTCGCGGTGCCCCGGGAACGAGTGCGGCGCTGCGTGAGAAGATCCAGAAGGCTGCACAAGAAATGGGCTACAGCCCGAATTTGATGGCCCGCCAGCTGCGAATGAAAACCACATCGATCATCGGTGTCATACTCGATGAAGAATGGAATTGGTATTCGGGTGCGATCGCGGGTGGAGTCCAATCCTATGCCCGGGAGAAGGATATTCAGTTAATTTTCTGGAATGCTACGAGCGCCGCGGATCAAGAGGCGGGGCTGGCCGTGTTCGAGGAGATGCGGATCGGTGGAGTGGTGTTCGCCAGTACGCAGATCGGCGAGCATTCCGGCGAGTATCCGAAGCTGCCATTCCCGGCTGTGTTCGTTAACCGAATTAACAGCTCTAAAACATCGCGAATTATGACAGATGATATGGAAGGTGCAATGTTCGCAGCTGAACATCTGCTTTCCCTAGGTCATCGTGATATCGGTTTTATCAATGGTCCGGAATATTCCATCCACTCATTGAACCGGTTGAAAGGGGTCAAGAAGGCGCTGCAGGATGCCGGCGTTCCTTTCGTTGAAGACTGGTACGCCAAGACCGATTGGAAAGAACAGGCAGCATACGAAAGCGCTCTCCGAATTCTTGGGGGCTCCATCAGACCAACCGCACTGATTTCAGGCAACGATGAGATGGCGATCGGGATTTACGATGCAGCCAGGGAATTGGGATTGAGTATTCCGGAAGATGTATCCGTTATCGGATACAATAACCACACCTGCTGTGATTATATGAGACCCAAGCTGTCGACGGTATCCCTGCCCTTATGGGAAATGGGAAGAAACGCGCTGGAAGCCGTATTCATGAAAATGAACGGCAAAGAGATCCAGAAGGACAAACGAATTGTGAACGGGGAACTGATCGTTAGAGAATCGACGGGTCCTTGCTTGCGAAAATGAATAGGCAGGATCAAGACCCTTGAAAAATAGGGTCAATTTTATCAATGAATACGCAATCGATTGCCATTTATTCTAGCAGATTCACAGCAATTTTTTTTAGTTTGAAACGCAATCGATTGCGATAATGGAAAAGATGCTAATAAAGGAGGTGGTGGGCAGGGACACGGCATGCAGCTTAATCACTGAGAGCTTGGGCAATATCAGAACGATAATCCAATAAGGGGGATTTTTTTCAATGTCATTCTTTCAAAAACCGGCCTTTAAGAAAATGTCTTTCATGTTAATGAGCACTGTGCTGCTGACAGGCGTTCTGTCCGCATGTGGATCGAATTCAAATAACGATGCAAGCTCTTCGCCAGCCGCCACAACTCCTGCAGGAAGCGCGTCCGCAAGCACCGCGGCTGGTGATAAACCGTATGACGGCATCGAGATTAATGTCGGCGTAGAAGCAGGCGGGCCCGCCCCAGAGTTTTACAAAAGCATTGTCACCGAATTTACCGACAAAACAGGAATTAAAGTTAATATCATGGATGTTCCCGGCCAAACAATGCACGACCGGTACGTAACGGAGTCTGTCGCGCATACCGGCGGATTCGACGTTTTCAATATGGACCAGCCGTGGATTCCTGAATTTGCGGAAAAAGGATTTATAGAGCCGATCACAGCCAAAGTCGATAAAGCGGATCTCGAAGATTTTTTCCCGTCTGCAATCGATACGGTAACTTACAAAGGAGAGATTTACGCGCTCCCTTATTTGGTGCAGACTCCGGTCGTTTATTACCGAACGGATCTATTCGAGAAGGCTGGCATCACGGCGCCTGCGAAAACTCCTGAAGAGTGGAGAACGTATGCAAAACAGTTGACAGATCCTTCCAGTGATATTTTTGGAACCATTATCGAGGGCCAGCAATCTCCGGAACCGGCAACTCAATTTACGGACATGATTCTTCAGCATGGGGGAAAGCTGCTCGATGAGAACAACAAAGTATTGATCGACAGCCCGGAAGTACTCAACGCCTTTAATTATGCGCTCGCCATCCAACATGAAGACAAAAGCAGCCCTCCGGGAGCAGTTGGTTACAACAACGGTGATGTAGGAAACATGTTCCTGCAAGGCAAAGTGGCTATGGTGCGTAACTGGCCTTATATGTACTCGATGGCCAAAGATCCTGCCCAATCGAAGGTTGCGGACAAATTCGCAGTTGCCGTTCAACCGGGAACTAGCGCCGTATGGAGCTGGGGCTTCGGGATATCGAGCGATTCCAAAAACAAAGACGCTGCATATGAATTTGTGAAATGGGCTTCCAGTTCAGAGGTCATTGTCCGTTTCGCAACCAAAGTCCTGAACCCGGTTCCGCGCAAATCCACGCTTGAGCTCATCAAGGCGGATACGACGCTGGCTCCAGAGGATGTAAACGCATTAACTGTTATGGCCAATTCACTTGATCAAGGACAATCCGTAACTTTGAACCCGAGCTACGATTCCTTCCGTAATCGTCTGTCGGTGTCCCTGTCCAAAATCATGACGCAGCAAGCAACACCAGAAGAAGAGTTAAAGGCTTCCGTAAGTGAATTCCAAAAAATTGCGGATGGCAAGTAATTAGGGATGAGCAGCAGGTGCCGCTTTCGATGCCGATGATCGGCACCTGCTTTTCTTTATGAGGTGGAGGAGATTTCGAATGCAGTCTAAATACCGGATGCGCATATCTAGGAAGATGACGGGTTTTCTATTGACGCTTCCTGCATTAATCGTTCTTGGCGTAACGATCCTATATCCATTGCTATGGGCGCTCAAGATCAGTTTCTCTTCGTCGAACAGTGTTATCAAGGGAACGAACGAATGGGTCGGATTGGAAAATTATATTGGAGTGCTCGGATCAAAGCCGTTTCTGGACTCTTTATGGAACACTTCAGGGTTCGTAGGCGTAACGATTGTCATGGAGCTTGCGATTGGCCTGATTATTGCGGTAGCGCTTAATAAGAGGCTTCCCGCGAATGGCTTGTTCGTTGTTATCTTTTCTTTGCCGCTGATGATGGCTCCAATCGTGTCCGGATTTATTTGGCGTTGGTTATTTGCCGATCAGTACGGGATCATAAACCATTTCATAACTCTTCTAGGAATGGACGCTCCGATCTGGTTGTCGAGCCCTTTTTGGGCCAAAGCTTCGGTATTAATCTCTAATCTATGGGGAGCGACTCCCTTCGTCATCCTTGTTCTCTATGCGGGGTTAACCGGAATTTCCGATGACGTTAACGAAGCTGCGGAGATCGACGGTGCAAGAGGCTTTCGGCTGTTTCGTTACATCACGCTGCCCTTGCTCAAGCCGGCGATATTATTGGTGCTGGTCATCCGAGTTGCGGATGCCTTTCGCATGTATGATGTCGTTTATATTCTTACCGGCGGCGGACCCGGGGGGGCGACAAACGTACTTAACACGTTCATCTATAGACGATCATTCTCGGACTTCCAGTTTGGAGAAGGAGCAGCGGCTTCATTTATCGTTTTATTCATTATCGTAATGGTCAGCTTGGCCATCGGCAGAATACTGAGTTCAGGAAGAGGTGAGCAAAAATGAGGTGGAATAAACCCTCCGTCTATTTGACTTATGCGGTACTCCTCTTGATGGCAGGTTTTATACTGTTCCCTTTTTTGTGGACTCTGTTCACATCGCTTAAGACGCAAGGACAGTTGTTTACGATACCCCCGGAAATCATTCCGAGCCCTTTAACTTTGGAAAATTACGTAGACGTGCTGAAAGACGGCAGCCTCATGGTATACATGAATAACAGCATTATCGTAGCCGTGGTGACGACATTTCTTTCCTTGCTGATCGGAGCCCCAGCTGCTTATGGGTTCGCCAAATACTCATACCGATACAGCGGTTTGATGTTCGCGTTTGTGGTTGCGATCCGTATGGTCCCGACTATCGTTCTCAGCGTTCCTTATTTTCTCATGATGAGCAAGTTGGATTTATTGAATACCAAAGTAGCACTCATCATTACTTACCTGCCTTTGGAACTGACGCTTACCATTTGGCTGCTTGAAGGGTTCTTCCGGCAAATTCCGAAAGAGCTGGAGGAAGCTGCGGAAATTGACGGGTTGGGCGTAATCGGGAAATTATTCCGCATTATTATTCCGATTTCCTTGCCTTCCGTGTCCATTGCCGCACTATTCAGTTTCTTGATTTCTTGGAATGAGTTTATGCTTGCTTCCACGCTGACTCGTACGGTGGATGCCCAAACGATGCCTGTAGGCATTGCCAGCTTTGTCACCACGTTCCAGACTTATTGGGGCAAATTGACGGCTAATGGCATGTTATACATTTTGCCTGTAATGCTGTTCACTTTA
Organism: Pristimantibacillus sp. PTI5; assembly: GCF_048572955.1. Classification (GTDB taxonomy): domain Bacteria; phylum Bacillota; class Bacilli; order Paenibacillales; family Paenibacillaceae; genus Pristimantibacillus. The sequence continues at coordinate 3,032,295 of NZ_CP183886.1, read as the reverse complement.
TTGGCGCAAAAAGGTTTAATCAAAGGATTGACTGCTGGCGCAGTCAAGGAATAGGCACATCTACATTCTTGGTGGAAAATATAACGGAGGATTGATCCTTTGAAAAGCAAATTGCAAGGCTCAAAGTCACTAACGTTGAAGGATGTTCGCATTAAGCATTCCTTCTGGTCTAGATATATGATGCTTGTGAAAGATACGGTCATCCCTTACCAGTACGAAGCGATTCACGATCGAATCCCGGATGCGGAAAAAAGTTCCGCCGTTCGGAATTTCCGCATTGCGGCTGGTTTGGAGGAAGGGGAATTCCATGGTTGGGTGTTCCAGGACAGTGATGTAGCCAAATGGCTTGAAGCGGTCGGATTCAGCCTTCATACTCATCCGGATGCCGAGCTCGAACGGAAAGCAGATGAAGTTATCGATATCGTCGAGAAAGCCCAACAGCCGGACGGCTACTTAAATACCTATTTTACAATTAAGGAACCGCACAAACGTTGGACCAATCTCGCAGAATGCCACGAGCTCTATTGTGCGGGGCATATGATTGAAGCTGCGGTAGCTTATTATCAAGCGACAGGTAAACGCAAGTTATTGGAGGTAGTTAGCCGGTTCGCAGATTACATCGACACGGTGTTCGGTCCGGAGCCGGGCAAATTGAAGGGGTATCCGGGGCATCAGGAAATCGAGCTTGCACTTGTGAAGCTTTACCATGTGACGGGAAATGAGAAGTACCTAAAGCTTGGTAAGTACTTCTTGGATGAACGAGGACAGGCTCCACATTACTTCGATAAGGAATGGGAAGAACGCGGCCAAACCAATTTCTTCGCAGAGATGAGGACCTACGGGAAGGAATACGCCCAATCCCATCTGCCGGTTCGGGAGCAGAAAAATGCAGAAGGGCATGCGGTTAGAGCAGTATATATGTATAGCGGAATGGTCGATGTCGCAAATGAAACGGGTGACAAAGAGCTATTCGATGCTTGCAAACGGCTATGGGACAATATGATTAACAAGAGGATGTACGTAACCGGCGGAATTGGTTCGCTTGCTTATGGAGAAAGGTTCACCTTCGATTATGATCTGCCCAATGACTTGGCTTATGCCGAAACATGTGCCTCGATCGGGCTGATCTTCCTGGCCCAAAGGATGCTTCGTGTAGAAGCCGATCGTAAGTACGCTGATGTCATGGAACGAGCCCTGTACAATACAGTGCTCGCTGGAATGTCGCTCGACGGAACGAGGTTCTTCTATGTCAACCCGTTAGAGGTATGGCCGGAAGCTTGCGACAAAAATCATAGCCGTCACCATGTGAAGGCTACGAGGCAAAAGTGGTTCGGCTGTGCATGTTGTCCGCCTAACGTGGCGCGGCTGCTCTCCTCTTTGGGTGAGTATATTTACTCGGCGAATTCAGACACGGTTTATGTCCATCTCTACATCGGAGGAGAAGCGGATCTGGACCTGGGAGGCCGAAAGGTGAAGCTCGTTCAGGAAACGCAATATCCCACAGAGAACAAAACCACAATCAAGGTTGCTCTGGAGCAGGAGCACGAGTTTACACTGGCCCTTCGGATTCCGGGATGGTGTCCCGGAGCAGAATTGAAAGTGAACGGCGAACGGATCGCCATAGAAGACGTGCAAGATGATGGTTACGCGAAAATCAAGAGAAATTGGCAAGTCGGTGATACCGTTGAACTGGAAATGGAAATGCCGGTGCAGCGGATTAAAGCGCATCCTCTCGTGCGTGAGAATGCGGGGAAAGTCGCCCTTCAGAAAGGACCGTTCGTGTACTGCTTGGAAGAAGCGGATAACGGGGCTTCGCTGCATGAGATAGTCTTGCCGAAGGATGCTTTGCTAAACTCGACTTTCGATTCCAATCTTCTCGGCGGGGTTCCCATCGTAACGGCTGAAGCCTCGCGACTAATCGAGTCTGAATGGAGCGGCGGTCTATACCAAGCGGATGTCAGTGAAACGTACATCAAGCAGCCCGTGACATTCATCCCGTACTACGTCTGGGCAAACCGCCAAGTCGGCGAGATGGCGGTATGGATTCGGGAAGAGTCAATGTCGTAGGACACCATTATTCACGGTTGTGATCACATTCTCAGAGTTTAAACTCATATTATCCAAAACATATAGTCCGTTAGTCTTGTGATTTCCATAGTTCCAAGGACATATAATAGAAATAGGGATCGCAGTCCAATATTTTATGAACCTTTAAGCAAGGTTCATTTTTTATGGATTGCCCCATACAACATGAGAGTTAACAACTTGGGGAAGAAGCTATGCATTGGAAAAAAGCTATTGTAATGATCATTTGTATCACATTGGTATGTCCTTTTTTGACAGCGAATTCTGAAGTGTCTGCTGCGTCTTATGAAAGCATTGACACTATTACGCTGCAGGAGTCACCTTTCTCTATAGGCGAAGGATGGACCTTGGACTCCTCATACAGCTCTAATCCGCCTTACTCTTTAGCGATAGGCGATAAGGAATATGTTGCTGTTGGTCCTTTCGGATCCGTGATGAAGTCAACGGACGGACGGAATTGGAAGGCATTGTCGAAGTTCGGAAATTATCAACTCACAACCATCGCTTGGGATGGAACGAAATATGTGATGTTTGGCGCAAACACGGAATATGAAAGAGAAGCGAATTATGCGTCTTCAGAGGCATTTGTTTCTACCGATGGGCTACAGTGGAAGAAGATCGAATTTGAGCCGGGTGAGGCGATTCATTATCTTGTGTGGGGAAAAAACAAATTTGTGGCTGTAGGACGAGAGCATGTGTTCACTTCCACTGACGGGGAGAATTGGACCCAAACCCTCACGCTTGGGGCTAAGTATGGCTCGCATCCGATTAAATATGTTAACGTTACATACTTTATTTATGGTTATGAAGAAAAGAAGGTTCACATTTCAAAGGACGGTTTGAAATGGACAAGCAAGCCCCTTGACACCAAAGCCAATATTAACGATATGGTATGGGCCAAGAATCATTACCTGGGGGTTGGCAACGGGTTTTATACGTCGAAGGACGGGTTGACTTGGAATAAAAAGTAAGTCGCCAAGTAACGTCAGACTGCAATCGCTGTTTACAAACGGGAAAACGTACATCGCAGTCGGATATGTCCAAAATAATACTTCAAGCCGGCATGTATCTTATACATCTACCGATGGGGTGAATTGGAAGCAGCACGACTTGTCCAATTTCCAGGTTTCGGTCTATACGATGTATCCAGTCGATGGCGGGTTTGCCGGGCTTGGTTCAAATAAGGTGGAAAATTATCCTGACGGCACTTACGCCATCTATACGAGCGATGGGACTAAATGGAGCTACAGGCTGGCAGGCACATCTAGAAGCGGGGATTTCAACGCAGTAGCTACCAATGGGAAAAGAACAGTAGCAGTTGGCCTTGACGGGGGCGTTGTTTACACCGTTAATGGAACGCAGTGGAAGAGCGCTAATCCTTTTTCCTATAAAGAGGGTTTAGGAAGAGCGAATTTGTTTGATGTCGCGTGGGGCGCGAACAAATTTGTTGCGGTCGGCAACGGCGGCGTTTATGTTTCTTCACTGCGGACCTTTTCTGTTGAATCCTTACAAAACGAACTGCCCAGATTGTATTATAAGTTTCTAGAAGCTTTCTATCCTACTTAGTTATTTTATGCTTAATATGAATGTGCAAAAAGAGAAAAGGGATATATAGATACACAAAGTAAAAAGCAATGTTTGAATACATTTCAGTCAATCGCTCTATTTGACTCCTCTCTTTGAGCACATTAGCTATAATAAAGAATAGGACCAGTACAATGAACAGACTTATATGTTGTTTCACATTTACTACTTTCTTAATAGCACGACAACCTGCCCATATTTTCACACTGATATTGGGTAATATGAGAAGTAACCAAATCGAAACAACGATAAATTCGACTCTTTCTATTAGAGGGAATTTCGCAATTTTCATTTGAGTTAATGTTGGCCATATTGTCTGGTTTAAGTATCCTTCACTAAAGAAGACAAATGTGATGAGCGCTATTATTAGATAAAGTAAGCTTGAGAACAAAAGTCCAAAATGGGCCCATTTTTGTGATTTGTCTGGATTTTTTATGAATGGGTAGAACATGAATAAGGTCTCAAAGCCAACATACTGAAACAACATAGCTTTAGAGGATGATACGATTTCCTTCACAGAGTGGTTAAAGACGGGTAATAAATTGTGAAAATCGGCAAATTCCAATGAAAAAAAATTAAGGGGAAACAGGATAATAAAAGGTATGATAGTTCCCCAGAAACACATTCCAGTAATCACGCGGAATCCACCGGATACAACGTAATAAATGAGGACTAGAAGAATGAGGCTTATTTGCCATGTCTTCATTAAGGGAAACAGCCAAACTTGAACAACTTCAATATAAACACGGAAAACAATCAAAGCTAATATAAGAAAGTAGAAAATCACAAAAATGTTGAACAGTCCGCCAATCCATTTTCCAAAGTAAAATTTGTGAACATGTATGACATCATTATTAGCTTTTCCAAGAATACGATAGATCATCCAAACTAGTATATGAATGCTTATACTTGATAAAATGATGGAAATCCATGCATCATAACCTGCGTCCTTCGTTATATCTCGTTGAAAACTCATGATTCCTATGCCAATAATATTCGTGTAGATCAGAAAGAAAACGTAAAAGGAAGATACTAAATGTCGTTCGTCTAGTAATGATTTCACGTGGTTCCTCCTCTTATCATGCAGACTTAATCTTCAATACCTGTATTTAGGATGTAAATATTTGTGTGTACAGTGGTTTTTACTTCTGGGTATATGTCCATAAACTGTTGATAGTCCCAATTTCTTGAGGTGGCTCTAACCTTTTCTCCCAACCCAATGGGATCTACATTGTATCCTTGTGCCAGTGAAATTAAACTTTGGACCTCTTCCTTAAAATGTTCATTTAAAATTCCTTCCAATTTCACAATATCTTCATATTTTTCAAAATCAAACCAGGATGATGCTTTTTCAATCTCTGCATGGATGGTTAAATCGATGAATATACTCGGAATGCCTTCGCTTTTCTCAACCGTATATGTAGTTTTTGCATCCAGGTTTTTCAAGAGAATAAAACCTTCCTTTTTATTTTGTGTGATTTTGGTTTTATATTGCCCATTTTGAGACCCATCAATTAATGTTTTTAGAATAAAGGACTTTCTTAAATTAATATGATTTATGTACTTCCCGTTCTTTAATAAGGCTAACCCGTCAATTTTAATTTGATCTTCCTCTAGGATAAAGTAAGGTAAAATTTGATCCCTCCCTTCTTGATAAAAATTGTTCAAAAACATGTGCAGATTCATTTTTGGCAAATTACCACTTTTAATGTTTTGATTGATTTTTTCACTTAAATGGAATGAAAGATTCACATGTTTACTGGTTTGAAGTATATCTTCGGCTGTGTTTTCAGCAATGCCCAACTGCATTCGACTCCCCATATTTGGATTTCGGGCAAAATTAGTGATAACATCTTCGATCCCTTGTGTGGCATATTCCTTGCCGAACAATATAAAATCTAATTTTCCTGTCTCAATAGGATAGGCTGATTTTGCATTCATTCTCGGGAGTATGTCTTCATATGAATCAGACACCGTTTTAAAAATCTTCAATTTGATATTTCCCTTCTCTGCGAAAGTAGGATATATAGCCATTCCTTTGACTTTGCCTTCTTCCCGATCATATCCTAGAGTTTCAATTATCTGAACTTCATCAATGATCCTCTCATGTATACCACACCCTGATAAAAAGAAAGTTAAGCTAAAAGCTATCAGAAAACATAATTTCATTTAATTCACCTTTATTATCCTTTCCTGATTATTCATCAAAATCACTTTTCTTTTTTTTGTCATTATGTGGATGGTATCTCCAAATTGATTTAGGACGTAAGTAATTTGGCCTTTTGGATGTTTTACTATAAGAGGAACGGATCAGGCTGTCCGTTAAATCCTCAGGCCTAAAAGGATAAAATGGAACGGTATAGGGTGTTCCTAAAGATTCTAACCGTGTAAGGTGAATGATTAAAAAGGCAATCCCTATAACGATACCTAATCCCCCCCAAATAGCTGCGAAGAAAATTAAAGGAAAACGTAAAAACCGTATAGTGTTCGACATTTTATAAATTGGGGTAGTAAAGGAAGCTAAGGCAGATAAGGCGACTATAATGAGTAAGATATTACTTGTAAGGGACGCCTCAACTGACGCTTGGCCGATAACAATACCGCCCACTATTCCCAATGTTTGTCCTACCTTGGAAGGTAACCGGATTCCCGCTTCACGTAATAGTTCAATCGTGAACTCCAAAAAAATCACCTCTAATACCGGTGGAAACGGGACATTATAACGAGAATTACTAAGTGAACCTAATAAATCGTTTGGAATCATCTCGTAATGGTAAGTGATAACGGCTATATAAATAGATGTTCCAAAAATGGAGAAAAGGACACTGAATACCCGTATTAAACGAAAAAAAGATCCAAGAATCCATGGAAGAAAGTAATCTTCAGGTGAAATAAAAAAATCAATTATCGTAGAGGGACCCGTAATGACATATGGCGACCCACTAGTTAAAACAGCTACTTGTCCGTTAATAAGAGCTTGGACCACCCTATCCACACGTTCAGTTGGAAGAAACAAAGGAAACGGAGTAAGGGAATCATCTTCTATAAATTGATGCAGCTGAGAAGTATCAAAAATGACATCAAAATCAATATCTTGAAGCCGTTGGGTCATGGTATTAACATGCTGCTCACTCGTAATCCCATCAATATGAGCAATAATAACTCGAGTATTTGAAGTAGAACCAATGTTTACTTCCTTCGTAATTAGATCAGTTGTATTTATTTGTTGTCTTAATAAATGTAGATTTACATCAATATTCTCAAGAAACCCAATTTGTGGTCCCACCACACTAAACTCATTTTCAACGTTATTTTGTTCACGCAATCCAGCTTTATCATTAGATAAGAGAATTAAAGCAACCCTTTGATCATTTTCCTTCATTTGAAGTATCGCATACCCTTTAAGTAACTTTGATTCAGCTTCGTTCCGATTATCTGTTATTACAATATCTTCTATTGCGATGATTTTCTTTATGTCATCAATTTTCTTTAGCCTGTCTAGTTCAAAAGGGGTCTCTCGGAAAATCATTAAAATTTTCAGTTGGAGTTGTTGTTGATCGACCAGTGTATTGTAGTAAGAAATGATTAAATGTCCCGATTCATCCGTAAGTGGAAATTGTTTAAAATCACTGGATTTTTTAGCCTTAGCAAACAGCTGGCCAATATCTTGTGAATTCTCAGTCACGGCCTGTTCGTCCTTATTATTTCTAATCTTTTGTTTTTTGAAGAACATCTAATCGCCTCCCTATTACAAAGGAATTCATATCCTTCTATATTATGTGAAGGCATCCCCATATTTATGTAAATCCGTTTTATCTGTGGCAGCATTCTTTTTTATTGACGGAGCAGTTTTGTTATAAAAAAATTGAGATAGGGGGAGGCGATTAACCTCCATTTATCCCTCTCACACCACCGTACGTACGGTTCCGTATACGGCGGTTCCAGTTATGTCGAACGCTGTAAATCATATCTTGCAGAAATACTTTTCAATCCTAGGGAGAGCCAATAGGCTTTGTTAACCTTCAGTTTAAGCTTTCCTTCGATAAAATCAGTCATTGCCCTCATGACCCTTTCCCCTGCTCTTTTAGATTTCACGTAGATATTAAAATTTATACTCATCCATTCCGTCATTGAAAAATACAGTAAAATTCACTATAAACTATATTTTCCCACCAAAATTATCTTGCTTTTAATTTTTCTATCCACGCACTGTACCCTCTCAACTTTCTGCTTCACCACTATTTGACTTATGGGGTCTGTTTACGTACATGTATGTTTGTTGTCTGGACGAGCGGGGAATACTGATTCGATTCTGTTTAAAAACATATTGAGTAAAGGAACATGAAATAACAAACGATGCTACAACAGGAACGTCCGTCTAAGCGCGAGGCTTAGGTCTTTTTTTGAATTATCACCGTCCACCCATACACATATCACGGTACAATTCGAATCGAAAGCCAGGAAGGTATAGGAACGGAATTAATCGTATATGTACCAATTGAACAGGAATAATAAGCAAGATATAGTGTTATTACATAGGAGCTGAAGGGAGTCAATTATTTTGAATGTTGAATTGTTAAAGGATCTGATTAAGGATGATCGGGGCAATTATTACGCAGCAGTCCACAAGGAAGGTAATGATCTGACTTTGGTTAATGCGATGCTAGAGCGGTCTTACGAAGATTTATTGGAGTTTAATGAGGAATTCAAACAAAAGTATGCAGAGTACGAGCACCAGTTCATTGGCAAAATCATCATGGATAAGGTGCGGCACGACGTCGTATTCGCTTCCAAAGAGGACGGTCATGGCCGAATGCATGATTTGGGTAAGGTAATGAGCGAATACAGGGTTACGTTTATCGATATGATTGAATTTTACCGAAATCCTCGGACAGGACGCCTATGACAGCGAAACCGATTAAACTTAGTGTTTTGGATTTGGTCCCCGTTTTTGATGAGATCGATGCAACCTTCGCACTGGGACAAGCTGTAGAGCTGGCTCAAGCAGCCGAAAGACTGGGATATTTCCGTTATTGGGTGGCGGAACATCATGATATGCCAGGGCTGGCATGCACCTCAACGGATGTGCTACTATCGCATATCGGTGCAAAAACACAAAGCATTCGTATCGGATCCGGGGCATTGCTGTTGCCGCATTATAAGCCTCTTAAAGTTGCAGAATCCTTTCATTTACTCGCTAGCTTGTACCCGGGACGAGTTGATCTTGGGTTAGGAAGGGCGCCCGGTGGTTCCGCTGAAGTCAGCCTCGCTCTCAGTGACAACTTTCTTGAAAATGTCTGGAAAATGCCAGAATTGCTCCGGGGAGTTTCCGAGTTTTTGCAGGGGAGCTATGAATATGAAGGACGTCGGATTACCGCCCGCCCAACTCCATCCGTATCGCCAGAACTGTGGCTGCTAGGGACAAATAAAAAAAGCGCGGCTTATGCAGCTGAGTTTGGAACAGGTTATGTTTTTGGTCAGTTTATGAGCGAAGTAGCCGGGGAGGAGGTATTAAGAGCTTACCGCGAAGCGTTTACTCCGTCAGCTCTTTCCCCTGTACCGCGAGCGATCGTTGCCGTTGGTGTCGTTTGCGCGGAAACAGAGGAGGAGGCAGAGAGGCTGGCATCCTCGGGTACAGCTTTGTTTCAACAAGAAGCTTCCGCAGGGGAAAGGGCTCCGCTTTCGGAGCGTACGCTGCTGATAGGCACGCCTGAGAGCCTAAAGAAAAAGCTCGAACAGTTATCTCACTTGTATGGCGTTGATGAATTCATTGTCGTTACAATGATTCCCGACTATCGGAAACGGTTGCGTTCTTTTGAGCTGCTTGCCCAAACATGCTCAATGGCTTAATTCGTTTAATTATTAAAGCGGGAGAATCTTCATGAGTAATTCAGTAAACGTAATCGGAACGATCCTTTTGAAGACTTATCTGACGCTTAAGTTTAAGACCACAGGGATTGTACAGGGGAATTCTCCGCAGTAATGGACGGTCAGCCGATTACTGCGCGAGTGGATGCGAGTGGCGTGACTATTGAGCGGTCTGCTAAGCCCGATGCAGTTGTCCTTAATAAGCAGCAGGCTCAGGCGCTTCTGCTTACACAACACAGCCGTTATATGGCAGTTACTGCGCCCGTAGGATGGTTTCCACTTCCTATATTCTGGTACAAGAATGATAAATTCTGACTAATTCAACTAGCCACGATAACCCCAAATAAGACCATAAAAAAAGCCAGAGGCGAACACTTAAGAGTCTGCCATTGGCTTTTTCCTTTTTTCGGTAAATATTGCTCTTATGATTAACCGTTATTATATTACATATGAGAATTTAGATAGTCTAGAAATCGAGAATATTTCGAAAGCTTAATGGGAAAATTCGGAGTTTTCACACCTTCATGAAAATTATGTATCTTAGGTACATTATGTCTAGACTATAAAAACTTGTCGTTACAGACAGCGTGGGTAACCCTATCATAAGTAAGAACAAGGTCCTCAACTATTCCACTTCGATCGCTTTTACTGTTTCCCCCTCAATTAATATGGGCTGGTAGTAGGTGTTGGTGGGTAAGTCTTTTTTGCCTTGTAAATTCTTAATGACCCAGTCCGCTGCGTCGCGTCCCATTTGTTCTTGAGGGTGCGTCAGCGTCGTTAGTTTGATATTCGCGTTTTTGGCGAAATATGAATTGTCCTGGCCAATGATAGATAGTTCGTCCGGAATGGAGATTCCCAATTCTCTGCAGACATTTACAACTTCCAAGCCTACCTCGTCGTTATAACACACAAGCGCAGTCAATTCATCCCGATTGTCGTTCAGATACACTTCCAAGTTAGCGGACAGGTCCGACTTTGTCGATGTATCGAAAGAAAGCACATGCTCTTGCTGGAACCGTAATTTGGCTTCCCCAAGAGCCTTGATAAATCCCTTCATTCTAAACTTCCCTTGCAAATCATCCATTTTCGCGATGATGCCAATCTGGGTATGCCCTTTGGCAATCAGCTCCCGGGTTGCGAGATAGCTGGACTGCACGTCATCCAGACAGAAGAAAGGAACTTCCAACTCTTCATAATAGGCATTGATCATCGCGAACGGAACCTCCTGCTCCTTAAAAGACAGGTAGTAAGCGATATTGGGGTTGTATACATTGCTTCTGGTAGGTTCTATAATCAGTCCATCCACGCCGTAGGATAGCATCATTTCCAACGCCTTTTTTTCTTGGGAGATATCATTATTTGTACTGGCTAACAGCAATGAATAGTTATCTTCATTTAATCGGCTTTCAATGCCGCGGATAATGGAGGGGAAGATGTAATCCGAGATATAGGTCGTGATAACGCCGATCGTTTTATTTATGGTTTTGGCACCCGTTCTGGACCGGTATTGGCTGCTGACATACGTGCCGGATCCCCTCTCGCTTCGCAGGAACCCCTCGTTCGATAACTCTAGAATGGCCTTTCGAACCGTCTGTCGGCTAACGTTGTAGCTTTCCTGCAAAACGTGCTCCGAAGGGATTTTCTCGCCTGCTTTGTACGTTCCTGAGAGGATATAACTTTTGATATCATCAATAATGAGCTGGTACTTTGGCTTCATGCAATCCACTTCTTTCATCGTTGCTCGAAAAAGTTGTACGTACACATTTTAGCATGAATTGCATGAAATGCAAATGGAATGATATGATTTGCGATTTCAATGGTACAAGTTTCATGCTTGTTCTTAGGAAAACACAATGATCAGTCGAATAAGGACGGCATAGCAACTTATGTTAGTATAACTATTAGACTATATTGACAAATGTACGTACAGAAAATATACTAAGGCTGTCAGTATGAGAAAGCGCCTTCTTTCGGTCGAAATCTTCCGGTTGTCTCATCCATTAACCGATTCGATCGGATGCAGCAAGTATAGGATTCGTAGTCGGTGGGGTTAAGTCACGAAGTTAGATCGCGATAGGAGTGATTTAATTTCTGTTTAAACCACGAACAGAGAGGGGACATACGTGATCATGAATCATGTCGAATTGAAAGAAGCGATAACCAAGGGAGAAACTTCGCTGGGTATCGAATTTGGATCTACGCGGATCAAAGCGGTGTTGATCGATCGTCGTTTCGAGACCATTGCATCGGGAAGCTTTGAGTGGGAAAATCTGTTGAAAGACGGATATTGGACGTACAGCCAGGAGGATATTATAACAGGCCTCCAAACCGCTTATCGTGAAATGAAGCAGGAAGTGGAACGGAATTACGGAGTCACTCTCCGGACCGTCGGTTCAATCGGATTTTCCGCTATGATGCACGGCTATATGGCATTCGATAGCACGGGTGAACTGCTAGTGCCATTTCGGACTTGGCGTAATGCAACAACCGGCGCGGCAGCAAGGGAACTAACGGACTTATTCCAATTTAATATCCCCGAGCGCTGGAGTATCGCCCATTTGTACCAAGCAATATTAAACCAAGAGGAGCATGTGCCTCGCATTGATTTTGTAACGACATTGGCCGGGTATATCCACTGGCTGCTGACCGGCAATAAAGTGATCGGCATCGGGGATGCTTCCGGCATCTTCCCTATAGATGAGTCAACTCATAATTACCATCCAACGATGGTCAAGCAATTCGATGAATTAATCGCTGCCAAGGGTTATCCGTGGAAGCTGGAGGATCTTCTTCCTAAAGTATATCTCTCCGGTGAGCAAGCTGGCGAGCTAACAGTGGCGGGAGCCGCCATGCTGGACCCGGCCGGAGATCTGCAGTCCGGCATTCCGCTCTGTCCTCCGGAAGGCGATGCCGGCACAGGCATGGTTGCGACGAATAGCGTCAAGAAGCGTACGGGAAATATATCCGTGGGCACTTCCGTTTTTGCAATGATTGTATTGGAGAAAGAATTATCCAAGGTTTATCCGGAGATTGATATGGTCACGACGCCGAATGGCAGTCCGGTCGGTATGGTGCATGCGAACAACTGCTCCAGCGATCTCAACGCCTGGATGGGATTGTTCCGTGAATTCTCCGAAGCGATGGGATACAACATGGATTCCGCCAAATTGTTCAGCGTGTTGTTGAATAAGGCATTGGAAGCCGATCCGGATGGCGGCGGTTTGCTTAGCTACGGTTATCTCTCGGGCGAAAATATTACGGGAATCGACAAAGGCAGGCCGTTGTTCGTTCGCTCGCCTGAAAGCAACTTTAATCTGGCTAATTTCATGCGAACGCACTTATTCACTGCTTTCGGAGCATTGAAGCTGGGAATGGACATTTTGACCGAAAACGAACAGGTGGCCATTGACAGCATCTTGGCTCATGGCGGCCTCTTCAAAACCCCTGTCGTTGGACAAAAAGCTTTAGCCGCTGCACTGAACGTACCGATCTCGGTTATGTCGACTGCCGGCGAAGGCGGGGCATGGGGCATGGCGCTTCTAGCTTCTTACATGACGGGCAAGGATCAAGAAGAGAGCCTGGACGAGTTCCTCGAGCAGAAAGTCTTTAAAGATGCCGAAGGACAGGAGATTGCTCCGGATGCAACGGATGTCGAAGGGTTCCAAGTATTCATCAAACGATACCAAGCAGGGCTCGCCATTGAACAAGCCGCTGTAGACCATCTGCTAGAGAACGGGAGGGACTAACGTTGTTAGAACAACTGAAAGAAGAGGTATATCAAGCGAATCTGGATTTGCCGAAGCATGGACTAGTGAAATTCACTTGGGGCAATGCGAGCGCCATCGATCGGGAAAGCGGCCTGTTCGTGATCAAACCGAGCGGAGTTAGCTATGAAAAGATGAAACCAAGCGACATGGTCGTTGTGGATCTCGATGGTAATGTGGTCGAGGGAGACATGAGACCTTCCTCTGATACCGCAACTCACGCCGTGTTGTACAAACACTATTCGCAAATTGGCGGTATTGTGCATACTCACTCGACCTGGGCAACCATCTGGGCGCAAGCGGGACTCGATGTACCCGTCATGGGAACGACGCATGCGGACACCTTCTATGGCGCCGTGCCTTGCGCACGGTTCTTGAACCAAGAGGAGGTTGACCGGGGATACGAAGCGGAGACGGGTCACGTTATTATCGAAACGTTCGAGAAGCGCGGATTGGATATCATGGCGATCCCGGCCGTCCTGCTCCAGGGACATGCGCCTTTCACTTGGGGGAAAGACGTGAAGTCGGCGGTCGTGAACAGCGTCGTGCTGGAGGAAGTGTGCAAAATGAATCTGTACGCGCGGCAATTGAACAATTTTGCCAAAGAACTGCCGCAAGGCATTCTGGATAAGCACTACCTTCGGAAACACGGGAAAGATGCCTACTACGGGCAGAAGTAATAGCCTTAGCCATTATAAAATACAGAAAAGAGGATGATTAAGATGTCAACAACAGCAGATAAACAGTTTTGGTTCGTCGTAGGTTCGCAGAATCTGTATGGGGAAGAAGCGCTGGCTGAAGTAAAAGCTCATGCACAGACGATGACAGATGCCTTGAATAATAGCGGTTTGCTCCCTTACACGCTTGTCTTGCAGGACCTGGCTGTAAGCGCGGATAAAATTACAAGCATCATGAAAGAGGTTAACTATCGTGACGAAGTAGCGGGTGTCATCACGTGGATGCATACGTTCTCGCCTGCGAAAATGTGGATTCGCGGTACGAAATTGCTGCAGAAGCCTCTGCTTCACTTGACGACCCAGTTCAATGAAAGCATTCCTTGGGCAACGATCGACATGGACTTCATGAACCTGAACCAAGCCGCTCACGGCGACCGCGAATACGGCTTCATCAATGCCCGCTTGAAAAAACAAAATAAAATCGTCGTAGGCTACTGGGAACGTCCGGAAGTGCAGCAGCAGATTGCGGATTGGATGGACGTAGCGGTTGCTTATAACGAAAGCTTCAACATCAAAGTGGCACGTTTCGGCGACAACATGCGCAACGTTGGCGTAACGGACGGGGACAAGGTCGAGGCCCAAATCCAATTCGGATGGACCGTGGACTATTACGGCATCGGCGACCTCGTGCAATACGTGAATGCCGTTACGGAGCAGGAAATCGATGATCTGATGGGCCAATATGCGGAGCTCTACGAATTCGATTACGGCACGAACAACAAAGAAGCCTGGGAAGCGAGCGTCAGAGTCCAAGCAAGTTATGAAATCGCACTCAAACGTTTCTTGGACGAGAAAGGTTATAATGCCTTCACGACGAACTTCGAAGATTTGCATGGAATGAAACAGCTTCCTGGTCTTTCCGTCCAACGTCTGATGGCGCAGGGCTACGGCTTTGCCGGCGAGGGCGACTGGAAGACGGCCGCGCTCGATCGCTTGCTGAAGGTGATGAGCCGCAATCAAAACACGGGCTTTATGGAGGATTACACCTACGAGATGGCGGCCGGTCAGGAAGCCATCCTGCAATCCCATATGCTCGAGGTAGATCCGTCCTTGGCAAGCAACAAGCCGAAAATTATTGTTTCCCCGCTCGGAATCGGCGGTAAAGAAGATCCGGCGCGTCTGGTATTCGACGGCAAAGCCGGCGAAGGCGTCGTTGTATCCATGGCTGACTTCGGCACTCATTATAAATTGCTGATCAACGAGGTTTCCGCATTCGAGCCGACGGTTCCGGCTCCTAATCTTCCTGTTGCTCGCGTCCTCTGGACTGTGAAGCCGAACTTCCAGGATGGAGTGAAAGCTTGGATCGAGAATGGTGGCGGCCACCATACCGTCGTTTCCTTGAACCTGACGACAGACCAAATCGTAACCTACGCCAAGCTGGTTAACTTGGAATACGTCGTTATTAAGTAATTATAAAACAACCGTTTCTTTCGTAAATGGCTAATTCATTTACCAAGAAACGGTTTCTTTTTGTTTTTGGATCATTTCGCTTTTTTTTTTCGCTGCAAGTTGTGGTAAAGCGTAGATTTGATATAACATTCCGGTCTACAATTTTTCATCAATCATGTAGAATGGATTTTACGGGGATCTAAACAGGGGGTAAATATATTGAAGCAATGGTCAAGTGAAATTGAGATAAATTCGTCCATTGACCATGTATGGTCGTATCTAGACGGTTCGTTAGAACAAATGCAAAAGATTATGCCTCAAGTGGTGGAAAATAAACCTGTCATCATAACGAAAGAAGTTGTCGGCAGTGTCTACCGTCAAAAGTATAAAGAAGGCAAACGCATCGAGGAATATGATGTCCATACGCTGGAATATTCAAATCACTTGAACGATAAGAGAGTGAAGATTGGTTTTACGTTGGCAAACAGCTTTGAGATCACAGCTTTATATGAATTGCATCGGGTAAATGATCAGAAAACAAAGCTAAGATACACTGCAACCAATAAAGCATTGAAGTGGTATGTGAAGCTTTTTATGATCTTCGCAAATGAAAAGGTCGTTATTAAATTTCTGGAGAAAGTAAAAGAGGTTGCTGAAGCAGAGGCAAAACCCGGCTTTTGAAAGCAGGAAATCCGTTCTACTGAAGGCCAAAAAAAGTTACGCTAAGATTAGCTCCTCAAGCGGAACTCTGGAATAAGATTCTACTGTTATCGCATGAAATCTGCCATTTGGCACGCGGATGGTTTTGCTGGTCTTTCTGAAAAAAGACGGATGGTTGGAGCTTATTGGAAGGCAGCTTTTGCCCGTCGGGCAGGTCTGAGGCCGCCAGTTGTTTTCCTAACATAGGGGTTAGAAACGAATAGGGTAAATCAAATGTTGTATCCTTATCAAACCGCTGGCTAACGGCTCGTTTAATTCCCATTATAAGATTCCAGAAAAAGAAGAAAATTGTTTTCATATTTTCATTCCTCCCAGTTTTAAATTGGTTAACCACGATACACCAACAACACATCACAGTATATGTCGCGTTATTCAACAATTAGAGCGGTCTTACCCAAGCGGAGAACGTTAAGCGGAGTTCTGGAATAGCATTCTATTATTCTCGCACCAAATCTGCCAATCGGTACGCGTGCTGCGCTGCGGGCTTTTCTGTATGGGGCTGCTTGGCTCCAGCGTCTCAATATTGTTTTGCCTATCCGGCAAGACGGATATCGATTGCTTCTTAATCAAGTACGCTTCAAACGAATAGACTTTGCCAAGACAGGCGGGTGTACCTTTATCAGTCTGTTTTGCAGTATCCCGTTTGACTACCATTATAAGATTCCAGATGAACAATAAAATAGCTTCCATTCTACTATTCCCCCCACCTAATATTAAGAGTTAACTAGATTATAGCAAGCATGTAATAGAATTTCTGTCGAGTTATAAACCAAGTACATAAAAATATTTAGACAAAAAATTTTGACCAAATGTCGGCCCGTAATCGAGTCTGGTTCCCTTCTAAAAGTAACAGACAATAGGAGGAAATAGCTTGATAGTGTTGACTTTCTAATGTTTCACGAACGAGATACTATGAAGGGCTGTACGCGAATAATTTGGAATGGTTTGAAGGATTTAAAACAAAAATCGAGATCTTAATGTAGTAATGTGTTGTAACTTTATGTTGGAAAAAGAGTGTTGGAATTCATGAGGGCCGCAGCAATATGTTTAAGCAAGAAAGGGGGCATTACGACCAAAATGTTCAGACAGGTTCTCTCCTCGGCGATCTATAGAAAACTGCAGGGTATTTTGGCCAGCGGTTGGACAACCTATAGGAAAAACGGAGGAGTGATCAGAATGGCTAGGAGGAGAAGAAGGTACATTGTACCGGGAGCGGAACAGGGCATGCAAGCATTCAAAGCAGAGGTAATGAAACGCGAAGGCTATGACGTTAACCCGAATAGACCGGATGATGTAAAATACGAGGTGGCCAAGGAGCTGGGTATCCCGTTAAACCCTGGCGACAATGGCGGATTGACGACAGAAGCGGCCGGCCATATTGGCGGCAAAATTGGAGGTTCGATGGTTCGGGAGATGATTCGGCTTGCACAGGATCGTATATCGAACCAAGAATAGGCTTTTAGCCGGATTATTAAAAAAAGCAGGGATACATGTCCCTGCTTTTTCGTCATCCAAAACTTCCGATTCGGACGGCTTCTGCTTGGATAGGAACCAACCGCTAACTGCTTACCTAGCCTACAATTCCATATTCACTTATGCTTTGTATACTGAACAATCAAATCGGCGAGCTCGCTCCAATGCTCGTATTGATCCCAGTGGAAGGATTCCGGTAGCTGGTAAATCTTCTTCCAAGACCGTTTTTGGAGGATTAGCGGGGAAATTATAGGCCGAAACCAAAAGTGGGATGGGTACGAAATTGTAGAACTTCTGCAGCATCCCCTTCTTTGATAAGCTGAAATCAATTCAGAGAAGGAGTGATGATCATGAAAATCAGCGTACTAGGAACAGGCAATATGGGGAAGGCTTTGGTGAAACAAGCAGCAGCGTATGCAGGGGGCCAAGTATTTTGGGGAACACGCAATCCGGCGGAAGCAGCGGAATTGGCGAAAACCTTTCAATTGGACGGGATCGTAACCGGCTCTTATGAGGAAGCGCTGCAGACCGATATTATCATTCCTGCATTCCCCGCATCGGCAATGATAGAATGGGCAGCCGCCCATAAAGAAAAGATCAAAAACAAAATAGTCGTTGATATCTCAAATCCTTTTAACGACGACTTCAGCGGATTTACTACGGCATGGGGTGAATCCTCCGCCGAACGGCTCCAGTCTTTACTGCCGGAATCTAAAGTAGTCGGCGCCTTTAAAAATACATTTTTCAAAGTATTTGAGAACCCGGTATTTGAAGATCAAAAAAGCGATGTGCTCGTTACCGGGGATGATGAAGAGGCTGTTCGCCAGTTCATTGAGCGCTTCGAGCCTCTCCCGTTTCGTTTTCTCCATGCGGGCAGACTCGCCAATAATCGTACGATTGAACGTTTCACGCTTTTGGAATTGGAGCTGGCTGTCCGCTATGGCACCTATCCGTATATTTCGCTCCAATTATTTGGAATCAAGGAAGCCGTGCCTGCCAATTAGCTTAGCAACCGGTAAATCTTCTGGCCTTTCGCCCGGTTCGTACTAAAAACGGCAATCGTTCGTTGGGCATCGGGATGGCTCAGCGGCACGCTGACTAAACGATCTGATGATAACGGCTTAACGAAAGGTTCGGGCAGTACCGTGAGTCCACCGCCATTGTCCACAAAACCGAGGATGACTTCTTTGAAGTTAACCTCGGTTTTTATATTCATGGGATGGCTCGCGGCCGCGAATAAATCAGTCAATTTTGCCCGAATGGTACAACCTTCAGCATAAAGAACAAGGGGCTGGCTGCTTAATTCGAGCAGTGTGACCGCTGTTTTTGCTGCAAATGGATGCTGCTTCGGCATGACCACGAATAAAGGCTCCCGGTGCAGATCCCCCATCCATACGGATGGATGCAAGGAGATTCGTTCGGCAACGAGCAGATCCACTTCCCCATCGAACAACAGCTTATATGCCTCGGTCGTGGATTGCCGGAACACCAATTCCACATCATGGCCATGCTCCTCTAATTTGTGCAGCGAAGGAAGTAAATACTGCGATGCGATATCCGGGACCGTTCCAATTCGGATCCGCTGCCATACCTTATAGGGCTCCAGCGCCTTAGTTAACACGGATAGCTGATCGAGCAATGCCCTTGAGGATTCATATAGGACTTCCCCGGCTTCGGTTAATTCAACGCCATGAGAGGAGCGGACAAAAAGCTGTACATCAAACTGCTGCTCCAAGCTTCTCAGCTGTTTGCTGAGTGCGGTATGCGAAATATGCAGTGCTTCGCTTGCTTTCGAAATGCTTTTCGTCCGCGCCGTTTCCATAAATCCTTTTAAAAATTCCGTATTCACGAATCACTCTCATCCCTGGTAGGTGGTATGCCATTTATCATATATTGAAATATGTGGAAGTACAAGAAATACGTCCTGCTCCTGTCCCTCTGCGCAGTCAACGCGGAATATATCGATTTTTCCCTATTCAGTATAGAATGGAAATAGTATATTTTCTCGGGGGGAGGCAGCAGCATGAACAAAACAGACCGGATGTTAGCCATCGTGCTAGAGCTGCAGCGTAAGAAGATGATACGGGCCGAGGATTTGGCGGCAGTTTTTGAGACGAGCGTAAGGACCATTTATCGGGATATCCAGGCGCTCAGCGAAGCGGGAGTACCGGTGGTAGGAGCACCTGGTTTGGGCTATTCCTTGATGGAAGGCTATTTTCTGCCGCCAATCAGCTTCACCGTGGAGGAAGCCGTGACGCTGCTCATTGGGACGGACTTTATCGAACAAAAATTCGATAATGACTATGGCAAGAAGGCGCAATCCTCACGAAGCAAAATTGAAGCGATCCTGCCGGAACGTGTCCGCAGCGAAGCAGCCCGGGTACGCAAGGCCATTCGGCTGCTCAAACCGGGCGAAGATGTTTCGAATGAACGAGAGAAAACGTACATCGAATCGATCCGGCAGGCTATATTATTGGAGCAGAAGGTAGAATTCGGTTATTCCAAAAGAATGCCCGGGACCGATGGGAACCGGCAAAGCGTTCGTTCTGCCGCGCCTTATGGGCTAGTGCTTAAACAAGGGTCATGGACCCTGATTGCAAGGTGTGATCTAAGGCAAGAAATTCGCCATTTCCGCTTGTCGCGGATGACGGAGCTTATCGTTCTGGAGGATCGGTATAAGATCCCGTCCGATTTCCATTTGCATGATTACAAGCCTCCTGATGACCGTAATATACGCGTATGCATTCAGGCAAACCCTGACATAGCGGATAAAATAAAGGAATCGAATAACTTTTACATGGATACAGCAGAGGAGAATGAGAATGGCTTACATGTGAGTTTTCGCGTCCGACAGCCTGAAGAATTACTGCATTGGGTCCTCGGCTGGGGAGCGGATGTTGTTGTATTGGAGCCTGAGTCTTTCCGGAATAGGGTTCGTGCCGAAGCTGAAAAAATGTTAAAACGCTACTGACATACTGTTGTCAGTAGCGTTTTTGTATAGTGGGGTTAGATAAGTATAAAGGAGCTGTTTGAAGGACATGAACACCACAACAGCATTACAGAAGTTTGAAGAAATCGCGAATCGTTATCTTCTAGAATTAGAGTGCTTCAGCATGGAGCAGTTGAAGTGCAAGCCAAGCGATGACGAGTGGTCGCTTGGACAAATGTATCAGCATCTTATTAACTCGGCCCTATATATGCACCTTCGTAATCTGGAGCAATGTTTGACGCAAAGGGAGGATCCCGCTGCCTCTGCTGCGGAGAAAACAAAAGAGGGCGCAGCTATTTTTGATCAAGGCGGTTTTCCGCCCATCCGTATTCAGGTTCCGCCTTCCCCGCAATATACGCCGCAGCAGCCGGACAGCAAAGACCAGCTGATCGAGGGTTTGAACGCTGTGATCCGCCGGATGAAAGAGATCGAACCGATGCTCGAAAAGGCATCTGCGCAAAATACGGCCGCCCATCCGCGATTCGGCGGGCTGCATGCGAAAGAATGGTTTTTGCTTATCGAAATGCACTACCGCCATCATCTCCTGCAGTTGGACCGTTTAAAAAAGTGGTTAGAAAGCAATGAAATCCTACAATAAAGGAGAAGATTGGAACCATGCCGATGGATACAACCAGCGGGCATAGCCGCTACTGGATCGGCGTAGTATCCGCTTCGCATGTGGAGCGGGGGACACAGGGCGGATTCGCCCAGCTCTGCCACGGGAAGTCAGCGCCTTTACGGAGGATGCGTCCTGGCGATTGGCTGATCTACTACTCGCCGCGAACGGATATGACGAAAGGGAATCCGCTCCAAGCCTTCACCGCTATTGGCAAGTAGCGGACGAGCAGGTCTATGAATATCGGATGTCCGATACCTTTGTGCCTTTTCGCCGAAATGTTCACTATTCACAGTGCCGGGAAGTGAAGATTGCCGATCTGTTGGATCAGCTCAGCTTCACAAGAGGAAAACGAAATTGGGGGTATGCCTTTCGCTACGGTCATTTCCAGATTGAACGGGAAGATTTTCTGACGATTTCCCGCGCGATGCTGGATGATAAGGGAAACAGCTAGGCATGTATGCTTTATTGTTTTATTATTACAATTTTTATTTTACAAAAAACTGCTTTTTTAAGGATAGGGACCCTTTTGGGTCTCTATTTTTTTTAGCTGCCGAGGTAAGATTTGTCCCTTGCGATCTGACTGCGAGAGCCCGGTTTAATCCCGCAAACTCCCGTCTTGGAGGCGAAAATGTTATACCGTTCTCCTAAGTTTAGTGCCTTATTTTTGACTCGCAATATAATATTGAAAATCTTTCTCAAGAAATAATGCTTTAATAAAAGGATATCGATATTAATTGTAGAACTTTGTAGAATATTAATATTTCATTCATGACTAGAGAGGTACAAGGAGCGTAACGAATGCTTGAGGATTTTAACTGGGGAGCAGGGGGGGCAGATCATGTTTAAGGAACAGATGAGATATTCTCGTCTAGCGCATTTAACCAAATTGATCAATACAAAGCTGGAGCTGCGTGATGTATTGCAGCATGTAACGACAGCCATATCCGAAGAAATCGTACGATGTAATTCGGTAGGCATTTATTTGCCGCAGGAGGACGGAACGTTTAAAGGATATGTGGGCAAACCGCAGGTCATCAACGGATGGACGCTGGATATGCATGTCATTGATACGGATATGGACCTACTGGCCAAAGAGGTCATCGACACTAGAAAAACAATCTATATTCCGGATACTTCAAAGGACAATCGGCCGGATCCCAGAGCAGTAGAAGGATTTCATATTAAATCATTACTCGTTCTCCCTATCTCATTCGAGCAGGAATTATTCGGTCTTGTATTTTTATTTGACTATGGCATTCCCATGAACCTGACAGAATCGGAAATTCAAACGGTCGAGGCTTATGTGAACATGGCAGCGGTAGCGATACAAAATGCAAGAAACTTAACGCAAAAAGAGAATTCTATTGCCGAGAAGCAGCTGCTGCTCGACGTCACCCGTGATTTGGCGATGTGCTCCACGCTGCATGAAAGCTTAGACAGCTGTTTTTTCTACTTGGGGAAGGTATTGAACAACTATAATATAGGCGTTCACTTGTTAGACCCAATAACGGAAAGACAGATCAGGCCTGCGAAGCTAAGCAAGGACAGTGACTGGACAGAAGAAGACTGGATGAAGACGCATGGAAAGATCAGGATAGACGAGAGCAATGATGCGGTGTTCCAAGAAGTCATCAAATCAAAAAAGGCAATTCTCATTCCGGATGTCTTTGCAGATAAAAGGCCTAACCATGACCTCTGCCGTAATTTTGGGATCAATGGCATGCTGATGCTCCCGCTGGTTTCGATGGGCGAGGTTCTAGGCGTCATCCCGGTCGTTAATCTAGAGGATGGAAAACTTGATTATTCGATCGCTACGATGCAGCTTGCGCAATCCATTGTGGATGCGACGGCCTCGACATTATCTAACTTATTGTATATGGAAAAGCAAGAAATCATTATCGAAGAGAGAACCTCGGAGATCACGGTAAAAAATAAAGAGCTTCAAAAAGCGATCACAGAGCTGCAGCAGCTTAGCCGGGAGAAGGAATTAATTCTAAACTCGGCGGGAGAAGGCATTTTTGGTTTAGACCTTGACCGGAAAATTACCTTCTGCAATCCGGCAGGCGTCTCCATGCTCGGCTACCGCACGAAAGGCGAATTGATCGGACAACCGGCAAGCCTTATTTTTAATGGAAAGAACCGGGCGGGTGAGAACGTAGCTCCAGCGAATATGAATAATAATTG
Source organism: Pristimantibacillus sp. PTI5 (assembly GCF_048572955.1). GTDB lineage: Bacteria > Bacillota > Bacilli > Paenibacillales > Paenibacillaceae > Pristimantibacillus. The sequence goes on along the minus strand of NZ_CP183886.1, from coordinate 3,008,883 downwards.
GAGCCAGTATGACCAGGATCAAAATTTTTACCGGCATGATAATTCCAGCTTTCCGGTTGAATACGTTATTTCCTCAATAAAGGAAAGCGATGAGATTGTCGGGGAAGTTGTCACATTCAAAGATATCACGCAAAGGAAGCAAATGGAGGCGGAAATAAAATACCATGCTTACTTTGATAGTTTAACCGATTTGCCGAACCGGATCCTTTTGAAGGACAGGCTTAGCCAAGGGATAACCCATGCCCAAATCCATAACGAGAAGCTCGCTGTTCTGTACTTGGATTTAGACCGCTTTAAATTGATCAACGATTCATTGGGGCATAGCTTCGGCGATCATTTATTGCGGCATGTGGCCAAGCGGCTCAGTCTATGTGTGCCGAAGGGCGCGACGGTATCGCGGCAAGGCGGAGATGAGTTCACCATTTATTTGCCTAATATCAAGTGTGAAAACGAAGTGTTGAAGGTAGTGCATCTTGTTGTAGATTCTTTTAGAGAGCCGTTCCAATTGCTGGATAACGAAATCTATATCAAGACGAGCATTGGAATCAGTCTGTTTCCCGATAACGGGGATACGACCGAGACATTAATTAAAAACGCGGATACCGCGATGTACAAGTCAAAAGAAATATCGGGCAACAGCTATCATTTCTTTAGCGAAGGGATGGATACGAGAACCTTCGAAAGCGTTAAGCTCGAGAATGCTTTATACCGGGCTCTGGATCACGGGGAGCTCGTCATTCATTATCAGCCTCAAGTCGACTACATCTCGCATCAAATCGTGGGCGTAGAGGCATTGCTGAGATGGAATCATCCGGAAAAAGGATTAATTGCGCCGGATCAATTTATTCCGATTGCCGAGGAAACGGCCTTAATCATTCCGATAGGCGAGTGGGTTCTAAGAGAATCATGCAGGCAATTAAAGGAATGGCATGACCAAGGATACCCTTTATTAAGCGTAGCGGTTAATTTGTCGGCCCGTCAATTCGAACAGAGCAATTTATTTGCAATGGTAACCGACGTTTTAGATGAAGTAGGCTTGTCTCCGGAATATTTACATTTGGAGCTTACCGAAAACTTAATTATTAAGAATAAGGATCTAACGCTAAAAACGATGAAGGAATTAAAAGGCTTGGGCATTAAAATCGCGGTGGATGATTTCGGGACGGGTTATTCATCGCTGGGTTACTTAACAAGCTTGCCGATTGACACGTTGAAGATCGATAAATCCTTCTTGCAGGATGTGAACAACGATGATGATAATGCGGCAATTACCAATACCATTATTACATTAGCTCAAAATTTAAATCTCAGTGTCATTGCCGAAGGCGTCGAAACCAAGCAGCATGTAGAGTTTTTATCAGCTAGAGATTGTTATTTGATGCAGGGTTATTACTTTAGCCGACCGATGAAGGCAGAAGATATAACGTTAGATTTTATAATGAATCGTGACAATTCTAGATTTGGGGGAATTCTTTCATGAAAGCAGCACGCGCGGTATTGGAATTTTTAAAAGGAAGCGGCGTTAAGCATATTTTTGGTATTCCGGCAGGCTCTGTCAACGCGTTTTTTGATACGCTATACGATATGCCCGAAATTGAGCCGGTTGTAACCAAGCATGAAGGAGCCGCCTCCTATATGGCTGCAGCTTACGCCAAATACACGGGACAAATGAGCGTGAGTATCGGCTGCAGCGGACCGGGCGGAACGAACCTGGTTACCGGCGCGGCCAATGCGATGCGCGAGCATTTGCCTGTCTTGTTTTTGACGGGCGCGGTTCCTGTAAACACCATGGGATTGAATGCCTCGCAAGAATTAGACGCCGCGCCGGTTTTTCGCACCGTTACAAAGTATAGCGTTATTGTGAAAGAGGCAAAGGATTTGCTTCCTGAAATCATTAAAGCAAGCCAAATTGCCATATCCGGCGTACCGGGTCCCGTCCACATCGCGATTCCGATCGACGTGCAGCATGCCGAGGTCGGAAATCCTGACATCCCTGTTTTGCAAGAAAGAAAGCCGATGATTCCTAACCCCGAAACCATTCAAGCCGCCGCCAAAGCGTTAATGCAGAGGAAAGACGGCTGTATTCTCGTTGGACAAGGCGTCAGAGGCGCCGTGGATTCCTTAATCGAGCTGGCAGAAATGCTGAATTGGCCGATCGTGACAACCCCGCAGGCCAAAGGATATATCCCGGAGAACCACCCGCTGCTTATCGGCGTATTTGGATTTGCGGGTCATGAAGCCGCGTCGAATCTCATTAACGAGGGTGCCGGTCAAGCGCTGTTGGTTGTGGGTTCGAGCTTGGGCGAAACCGCTACGAATAACTATAACCAAAACCTTACGAAGGACCGTTTCACGGTACAGCTTGATTTTGACCAGACGGTGTTTAACCGTAAATATGAGATCGATATTCCGGTTTTAGGCGATATCCATTTGAGCTTGTTGATGATGATCGAGGATTTGAGGGTCTTGGGATTATCAAGAGGAACGGCCCACCTTGCTTTTGAAGAAAATGCCATGGAAGGGAACGAATCGCTCGTTCAGGACGTGGAGGAGTATAACACGAAGAATGTTCTGCTGAATATTCAGAAGCTGCTGCCTTCTAATACGCGTTATACGGTCGATATCGGTGAATTTATGGCGTATGTCATCCATCATATGAAGGTGCTGGATTACGATTCCTATAATATCAATGTTCATTTTGGGGCAATGGGAGTCGGGATTGGATCAGCCATCGGATCGAAACTAGCTGAACCCGAACGTCCCGTTGTCTGTATTACGGGTGATGGCTGCTTCTTCATGCACGGTATGGAAATCTTAACGGCCAAAGAACAGGGCTTGCCTATTTTGTTTGTTGTAATGAATAATGCACGCTTGGGAATGGTCTATCACGGGCATTCGTTGCAGTTTAAGAGGACCCATCCCTCCTTTGAACAGGAGTCGGTGAATATTGCAGAGATGGCCGCGGCTATGCGTATCCCAAGCTTTAGAGTTAATGGTATGGATGAAATTAGTTCAGATATTATTGCTAGTTTATTGAATGCAGACGGACCGGCTATTTTAGAGGTGGCATTAAGAGACAACAACAACCCCCCAATGGGGGATCGTGTTAAATTCCTGTCCTCTTTTGGCAAATAATCGTTTTCTTACAGATGAGAATAGGATTGCTGGATAACTTTCTTTATCGCCATCATGGTTTGTCCTTTAAAGGCATCCGGTACGGGTTCGCCCGCCGAGTTGGAGAAATAGCAGCTTCCAAGGTTCTCCTCGCGGCGGTAGCCCAAAGCGACTAATGCGTTTATTAGATCAGCCGGCAGTGCTTTAGAGGCCGTTTGCTCCATGAAATAATCGGTTGGGGAAATTCTCACATCAATATCTCCGGCACCGGTATGTACCGCAAACAAGTCATTATCATGCCGAACCATCCATTGGTTTTTGGAAAATAAGGAGATTTTGGCCCTTTCCAATGCGGATAGGGCGTCTAAATTAATTGAGAAAGTTTGATTAACCATTTTGCGAATCTCTGCGCCTGTGACTTTGTTTCCGACTTGCTCCAAGTACGCGTCTAAGGCTGCTCGGGGCAGGGCCGGCAGTTCAGAGACCGATTCCAGGTCGAGCTTGAAAACTTGGCGTATGATCGTCAAAATCTCCGAGGCGCTGAACCTTTCTTTGTAAGAATCCATAAGGTTGTCCATGGCTTCTGCTTTAGTCATTACACCATTCTGATTACTCATTAACAAATAAACCCCCATCATAAAAAAGTTTTTTGAGGTTATTGCGCATGAAATGAACAATACAAAACCATTATACGGCAAATAAATCCAATTATAAATATCATTTATAGGGTTGGGTGTATAATAACCTTGTATATTAAGGATGTTATGGCATGGTTTTAACCGGACGGTGTCCACGACTATCGTTACTTTAATCAATATTTTCCTAACGCTATGAGATGTATTTACCCGGGCAATAATGCATAATAAAACAAAATCCCTTATGGGCGCATGACGGCTCATCAGGGATTTTTCATGGCATAACGGTTCCGTGATCTAAACTCCTTGCCGGTTTATAAATATTTGCTTCAAAGGATTTCCGTCTTTCTTTTCCATCGTTCTGCTTCTATATAACCATTATAACCACTCCGTCACCTCAAAGGACAATCAAATAAGTAAAGCATTCCTCCCGGCTTATAGGTAGTCTTAAAGAGAAATTTGTGATAATATGTAGACTGATAAGTAGAACGTGGATAAGCCCAGTCCGTTCGTGCCAGTTTCGCTGCAGTTTTGCGGACGCCATTTTAAACTGCAGATGAATTGGGTATGATTGAAAGGTCGAGTTATTAAATTGCAATTATTTTGAAGGAGGATTTATCATGGCTTTGGTATCAATGAAAGAAATGCTGAACAAAGGTTTAAAAGAAGGTTACGCTGTTGGTCAATTCAACATCAATAACCTAGAGTGGACACAAGCAATCCTTGGCGCTGCTCAAGCTGAGCAATCCCCAGTTATTCTTGGCGTTTCCGAAGGTGCTGCTCGTTACATGGGAGGCTTCACAGTTGTAACTGCAATCGTGAAATCCCTTATTGAAGAAATGAAAATCACGGTTCCTGTAGCTATCCACTTGGACCATGGTTCAAGCTTTGAAAAATGTAAAGCAGCGATTGATGCTGGTTTTACTTCCGTTATGATAGATGCATCGCACTCGCCTTTCGAAGAAAACGTAAAAACAACGCAACAAGTAGTTGCATACGCGCATGAGCGCGGCGTTTCCGTTGAAGCTGAGCTTGGAACAGTTGGCGGACAAGAAGATGATGTTATCGCTGATGGTGTTATCTACGCTGATCCTCAAGAATGTAAGCAACTGGTTGAGCTTACTGGCATCGATTGCCTTGCTCCTGCACTTGGTTCCGTACACGGTCCTTACAAAGGCGAACCAAACCTAGGCTTCAAAGAAATGGAAGAGATCTGCCAAACGATCAAGCTTCCATTGGTATTGCACGGCGGTACAGGAATCCCAACTGCTGACATCAAGAAATCGATCTCGTTGGGAACTGCAAAAATCAACGTAAACACAGAAAACCAAATCGCGTTCACAAAAGTTGCTCGTGAAATCTTGACTTCGGATTCCGAAGTTTACGATCCGCGTAAATTCTTGTCCCCGGGCCGCGATGCAATCAAAGCAACAGTTCAAGGTAAAATGCGTGAGTTTGGTTCTTCGAACAAAGCGTAATAAATATAATGTGAAAAGGGTTGGGCAGGATGCGATTCGCATCTTGTCCAACCCTTTTTTTATTGGTGATATCATTAACTTGCGCGATAAATAGTGAGATTGTTTTCAGTTTCGGCTTGGAGCATATTTTCCTTAACGAATTGGAGTAATGGATCAGGCTGAAGGATAGGCATATAACTCATTCGATGATCGACAAAGACAACATCGATTTTTCCTTTGGTTATCGCATCCATCACTTGCTCCTCTCCGTGCAGGCCAAATGCCGTTGCATAGGAAAGATCAAAAGGCGTTACATTTGTTTTATCCGTTATAAGGTAATAGGCTCCGGCAAAGGGACTAAGGAAAAAAACAGTTTCATCCTGTGCCGTATGGTCTGTAATAAAGCGAATCTCTTGAAGGATTTCCATATGCTGAGGAGTGGGCAGGATCGTCCATTTGTAATGCGGCAATGACGATACTTGGTAATCGGGATCCGGGATTTTCAGGAGCGGCTCCATATAGACCTGGTACAGTCCCCAGCTGCCCCACAGAATAAGCAAAGACAGCATTATTTTTCTAGCTAAGCTTGGAAGCCTGGGCTTTAATTGATACCATACAAAGGCCACTCCGATAAGCAGCTCGGGCATGACGTAAGAAATATGGTTACGGTCTACCCGGGGAAGCATTCCTGCCCATCCGGTGATGGCGATTAAAAAGGCCGCAAAGACTAAGCCGCGTTGATCTTTTGCCGAGAATATGAACATAAGAAGCAAGGAAAGAACGGATAAGAGCGGGAAGATAAAGATCGTATCCAAAAAGACTTGCCGGAAGTCCTCATACGTATTCAGATGGATAATGTTATAAAAAAACAGCTGGAGTCCCTCGAAATATGGAATTTCCGCAAGCACCAAGTAATTTTTTTTATTCAAAAATCCGTAATCGATGAATTCCGCGAACCCTCCATTTATTAATAGGGGTGCAACGCTTAGGAATAGAGTAAATAAAAAGGCTGCGGCAACAACCGCTAAATCTTTTATGATCCTCACCAAGCCTGTTTTTGGTTTGACTATGATATGCATAGCCATAAGAACGGCAGCCAGCGCAATGACATAGATCCCCAGGTTTTGTTTGGCAGCGAAACACAAACTGGCACAAAGGCCAACGATGGCTGCCAATCGGGCGGATGATGATCCCTTTTCAGCTTTGGCGAACCTTGCTTGTTTCCATAAAAATACGAATAGGATCGTGCTTAGAAAAAATACATTGGCCAGGGACGAATAAAGACTTCCCACTCCGGGAGGCGTATAAATGAGCAGCGCCGCGATCAGAAATAGAGGAAGCTGTTTCGTTCTTGTCATTTGGTTGATGATCAAGCAGGATAAGACGATATTTAGCGCAAAGCAAATCGCCCGCAATGCTTTTGTTACCAGAATTTCAGACCCGGCCAGCTGAACGAAGAAAGACGCGATTTGGGCGGGAAGAGGGGTAGCGCCGAAAAAAACATCCCGGTAAAGCACTTCACCGTGCGAGATCCGATGGGCAACCTGAAGAAACCAGCTCTCATCGGCAAAATTGACGCCGCTGAATATCGTTTGCATAAATCCGAATAGAAATGCGATTGCGCCCAAGAGACCCCATTTCTTCAAACTCCATTGTTCCGTCAAAATGATAGCCTCCTATGTACCGTTGGATTGAAACTTGTCGCCAATGTATTCCTGCACGTTGTTTTTCAATCGAGCAAGGTTTTCATCGGAGAGACGAATTTTTTTGTAAGGCCAAGCTGTGACTACTGCGCGCCAGGCTACTTGGAACCTCATTTTTGTCGAATAATTCGATGGCGTGGATTGATTCGGCCCTCTTTTGACAGGGATGGAAATGGTCGGCAAAGCAGCCTGGGCGATTAATCCGATTACGTATGATTGTTCCCCGGCTATCTGCAGCATACGATCTACCAGCGGCCGCTTCATGGCCAAGAACAGCCCTGCATCGGCTGGTACCCGCTTTAAGGCTAGCAAATGAAGAAAAAATTTAAACAGCTTTGAGCTCAGCAGCCTAAGGGGGGATTCATAATCGCCTCTTCTCCCTGCAAATACAGCCATAACATCCCCCTGGAAGGAAGAAAGTAGCAAAGGTATATTTTCTGGGCGGTCTTGAAGATCGGCATCCATAACGACGGAGAACTCGCCTGCAGAATGAGCTAATCCCGTTAGGACGGCTTGATTCTGGCCCGCATTTTTTTGGAGCGCTAGAACCGACGTACGGGGATCTTTACGGGCTAACTCCCGCAATACGGGAAGCGAATGCCCTGGGCAAGAATCGTTTACGAAGATGAGCTCATAGCGGTATTTTTCATGGGATAAAACTTCAGTTAATAGCTGATGAAGCTGATAAAGCGTAGAAGCATTGCGATAAACGGGAATGACAATACTTAGGCTTGGGTTCATTTTAATAGCCAGCCTCTCTATCGACTACATTTAATAAAGGTTCGCCGTTCGCATATCTGCGCAGGTTTTCGGCAAAAAGCGATTCCCAGCGGAAAGCGCTAAGCTCCAGGCTTCTTCCGACATGAGGCGTAATGAGCAATTTTGGTTCCAGCCATAACGGATCATGCTGCGGGAGCGGCTCTTGTTCCACTACATCCAATGCGGCGCCGAGAAGATGGTCCGATCGAAGCGCGGACAATACATCCTTTTCCACGAGCGTAGCGCCGCGGCCGACATTGATGACCATGGAGCCAGAGGGCAGCTGGAGCAATTCATTTGAACCGACCAAATGATGAGTCTCCTTGGTTAAAGGCAAAGCAAGGATCAAAATATCGGTATTCGGCAGCTTCTCGCGCCAGGAATCCAGACCTCGGACTACGAATCCCGTTGCATCTTGTTGTGGAGCCCCTTGATGGGATCTGCGCACGGCTTCCACTTGAACGCCAAACGCGGCAAGGCGACGGGCAATGGCTTGTCCAACGCCGCCCCAGCCCAAAATCAAGGCGCGGCTGCCGGACAATGTCGTTAACTGCCGCCTGCCCCAACGCTGCTCTGCTTGATCATCCCTAGCCAAATGGATACCGCGGGTTAAAGCGAGAACCAAGGCGAGGGCATGGTCGGCCATTTCATCATCATACACACCGCGAACGCAAGTAAGCGTGATGTCCTGCAGCGCTGTACCTGCGCTTAAAATGCGGTCTACTCCCATCGAGTTAGACTGCATCCACTTCAGCTTCTCCGCAAAAGGCAAGGATTGCAAAAAATAACGATTGCCCATGACGACCTCGGCATTTTTGATCAGATCAGCTGCTGAAGCCTCGTCTTTGGCGATCAAGAACGTTGCATGCGGCGCCGCTGCCTTCAATGCGTTCATGTGGTTATCGGATGGATTATTCATTAATAAAACATTCATTGTATACCCTGCCCTTTACGTTCTAATAAGTTGATCATATCAAACAGCTCAGACTTATCCCGTTCGATTTGCTCGGATGAGCGGTTCCGGGCGTCCTCTAGGGCAGCCTGAATGTCTTGAACGCCTTGTTTCAGGTTTTTTCCTTTGATGTCGGCTTGGAAAGCGCGGCGCAGGAAGCTCATTTCGCAGTTAAGCCGCATTAATTCTCCGATAAGCAGCCTGCAAGGGATGGGAAACCCGCTATCAGGTAACGTAAGCCCGCCAAAACCGAAAGGGATGTTTGTAAAATAGGGTCTGATTTTCTCAATGGTGCCGTCAACGATAGCGCTAAAAATATGGGCTGATTTTCGTTCGATGGCCAAATCGTTAAGACCGACATAAACCCGCGAAAGCGGCAATTGCGATAAGGCTTGGGCAGCTTTAACCGACGCCTTCGTTTCAATTAGGATACCGACGGCGCATCGTTGGTTAACCCATCGAATAACCGTCTCGACATCGCTAACCGATTGGACCATAGGCAGAAGAATTTCGTCTGCGCCGGCTGAGATTGCATTTTCCACCTCTTCGGCTGAATGGGGGCCAAACCCATTAATGCGGCATATCACCAGGGCATCTGTCATTTGGCGAACCTTTCGCAAGTCTTCGACTGTAAAATAGTTAATTTCGGTGTCGGCGGAGCGTTGTCTGTTTTCTTTGCCGAGGTTTTCCCAATCAACAATAATACCGTCTATTCCGGCATGATAGGCAGGGGGGATTAACTCGGGAACCGTTGAAAATAAAAGGAGTGAAAATTTGTTCGTCATCAGTTTTTCCTTCTGCAAATGGCAATCAACGAGGATCCCCATGGCCATGAAATATTTTTGGAGAGCGTGACTTCCATGCGGGTAATGAGAGTCATTATTTTATTGAGAATGAGAGAGGGTTTTTCCTCCAGCTCGCTCACTTGGGCGCTGTTTCGACCCAATAACCGCGTTAACAGGACGAGAGGAAAAAGAAGAAATTGATAATATTGCAGTTTTTCTATTTCAAAATTCGCCTCGCTTAGCGAATGGATCAGATGTTTCCGGGTATATCTTCGAAGGTGCCCGGCTGCTTCGTCGCGATAGCTCCATAACCATGGAAAAGCAGGAACGGTAATGACGACGATTCCGCCTTGCCGCACGACCCTGTTTAACTCGGAGAGAAGTGCATTTTCATCCACATGCTCCAAAACATCTAGGAGAAGCACCGCGTCAAAGGTATGGTCTTTGAACGGAAGATGCATCGCATTCGCCTGCATTCCCATCAGCTCAGGCACCTTTTTTTGCACAGCGCGCAATCCTTCGGGTCTTTGGTCGATCCCAACGACATGATGGCCAAGATGGACCAACTGTTCGGACATTAACCCGGTTCCGCAGCCAATATCGAGTACGAATCGGTTTGGCTTTGAAAAAGAAGTTTTAATTAGACGGTTTAAAAGCTGCTGGCGTCCTTTAAACCAAAAATGCCATTTTTCCATTTCGGCCAGTCGCTGCAGCCGTTCCGAGCTAAAGGAATAATCTTCGGGCTCCGCTTCCGTATCGGTCACCGTATTCGCTTCCTGATAAAATAAGTTTGGGATACCGTCATTGATTTGAAAGCGGTGGCCTTGCGGGCATGTAAATTGACCCGTAAAGGGGCTGGAGCAAACGGGACACTGAAGCATATTTATTATACTTGAATTCATAAATTAATTAGACCTCTCCAGTTGAAAATACTAATGATTAATTATTTTACAGTAATTAATAATAATATACTACGGATTACATGTTCTTCAGAGATGGTTATTATGCGCAGTATAATTAAAATGTTTGGTTTTCTGCAATTGGAAACCATGAAAAAAACCTCAAGCCATAATTGACTTGAGGTTGCTTTGCGTCTATATATGCTAGGCTGCTTAAGGCAGCACATTGCCTGCCGCGCGGTAAATGCCATACCATTCTTCGCGTGTCAGGTAAATCTCGCTTGCTTTGCAGCAATCCTTTAAGCGCTCGATGTTCATCGTTCCGATAACCGGCTGCATGCGGGCAGGGTGACGCAGAAGCCACGCTATGGCAATCGTCGTATTGCTGACCTCGTATTTTGCCGCTACTTCATCGATCTTGGCATTCAATTCCGGGAACTTGTCGCTGCCGAGGAAAACGCCCTCGAAGAAGCCATATTGGAATGGCGACCAAGGTTGAATGGTCATGTCGTTCAACCGGCAGAAATCAAGGATGCTGCCGTCACGGTTAACGGCTGCGTCATTCTCCATATTGACGTTGAATCCGCTCGAAATCATCGTCGTATTCGTAATGCTCAGCTGAAGCTGGTTGGCAACAAGCGGCTGCTTGACCGATTTTTTCAACAGCTGAATTTGCATCGGGTTTTGATTCGATACGCCGAAGTGGCGTACCTTGCCCGAGCTTTCAAGCAGATCGAACGCTTCTGCCACTTCTTCCGGCTCCACCAGCGTATCCGGGCGGTGAAGAAGCAGAACATCCAAATAATCCGTGTTCAGACGCTTCAGAATGCCATCGACCGAATTCAAAATATGCTCCTTGGAGAAGTCGAACATCCCCTGCCGGATACCGCATTTGGATTGCAGGATGATTTTCTCGCGAACGCTTTCGCTCATGTGAATCGCATCTGCGAAAATTTCCTCGCATTCGCCCCCGCCATAAATGTCGGCATGCTCAAAAAAATTAGCGCCTTGCTCCAGCGCCGTTTGGACAAAACGCTCAGCTTGGCTTTTATCGAGTGAATTGATACGCATGCATCCAACTGCTACTACGGGCACGTCCAAGGTGCTTGTTCCAAGCTTTATCGTTTTCATCGGTTCATTCCTCCCAAGTATCGGTATAGCATTTTTATGTAATCGCTTTATTGATTGTCTCACAAAAGCTTGATAGATTTCAATGTCTATGAAACGAAGGAAGGCTTAGCCTTGGACCAGTCAATCGTATCTTCAAAGAATAATTGAATTTTTTGTCGAGTATTGTCATTTTTTCGTCATTGAGAAGTGGTATACTTGTTTAAATACTCATTCGTGAATAACCATTGATCCTATCCTTCGTGGGGGTTGGCCCGTTATGAAATACAATTTGTATCTATCGGCACTGCTGATGGCAGCAACCTGCTGCATGCTGGTGATTTGTTATCTTTGTTGGAAAAGAAGAGAGCTTTCCATTTCCGTGAGCTACGGCTTGGGGATGCTGACGGGGGCTTTTTACACGTTTGGATACGCATTTGAGATTGTCAGTCCCACATTGGAGCATATCCGCTTCTGGCTTAGGGTGGAATATCTCGGGATTCCCTTCGGCACGCTCTTTTGGTTTATTATGGTCTTGCAGTATACGGGACGCCAAGCGCTTGTTCGCAAATGGGTCGTTGCCGCGCTTATGGTTGTTCCGGTCATTACCTTCCTCTCCCATCACACCAACGAGTGGCATCATTTATTTTATACCAGCATGGCAATGGATTACTCGGAGGGTTTCCCGCTTGTCGTGTTGGAAAAAGGGCCGCTTTACAAGCTTCATATTTATTATTCCTACACTTTCTTTGTCATTGGCATGGGTATGCTGGTTCAAATGTTTCTAAAAGAGACGCCGCGGATCAAAAAGCAGGTTGCCCTCATGATTATCGGCTCCTGGGGGCCCTTCGGCTTCGCGCTTATTTATGTGAGCGGAATCATCTATATGCCAATCGACATCTCACCGTTCGGGTTCGTTTTCTCAGGTATTTTCTATATGTGGGGGATCTATCAGTTTAATATGCTGAGATTAGCTCCGCTGGCGTTACAAAAGATGTTCGAATCCATGCAGGACGCGGTAATCGTTCTCGATATGGATGACGGGTTAATGAGCTTTAACCAGTCTGCCATGGGGATCATTAAAGGCTTAAACAAGAAAATGATTGGCCAGCCGGCCGCAGCTATATTTTTGGAATACCCTGCATTGCTTGAAAGAGTAAAACAGCGGCCGTTTAACGCAAGCCAGGTACAGATTGCTAACCGGACGGATGAGCTTTTTTTTAATATACATATGTCTTATGTAAACAATAGCCGGCACAAGCCCGTTGGCAAAATGATTTTGCTTAGCGATGTTACGGAAACCGTGCACTCGGAGCAAAAATTGATTGAAAACGCCAGGCAGCTGGGCGAGTTGAATACATTTAAGGATAAGATGTTCAACGTTGTTGCCCATGATATTCGGGATCCGCTTGCCGTGCTCGTTAATCTAATGGAGCTGATGGAGGAGGAAGCGCAGGGCCGCGGGGAAAGCCAAAACGAAATCATCAATGAAATGGGTGAGCAAATCCAGAACACCTTCGATCTTGTGGAAAGCCTTCTGGATTGGTTCCGGAGCCAAAGGGGCGGTATGGTCTTCCGGCCGATAGAGAGAGACCTGCTCCAAGCGATTCAGAGCAACATGCGCATGCTGCTTGTTCGAAGCGAGGCGAAGCGGATTCGGATAATAACGGAAATACCAAAAGGCATGTTTGTTTATGCAGATAAAGAGATGCTCGATCTCATTATTCGCAATTTACTTTCCAATGCCATTAAATTTACCGATTTCGATGGCAGCATCCGAATAAAAGCGGTTAGCAGCAACGGTAATATAAAGGTATCCGTCACTGATACGGGCCAAGGCATACCCTCGGATCAAGCCGGCATGCTGCTGCAGGAAGCCTATCCCAATTCGTTGGCGGGAACGGCAGGAGAGCGCGGCGTAGGACTGGGACTAACCTTATGCAAGGAATTCGTGAAATTAAACGGGGGAGAAATTTGGTTTGAGAGCATGCCTTCGCAGGGGAGTACCTTTTATTTCACCATCCCCGTTCCTCCCCCGGCATCGGATCATCGGCTTCATCGCTTGAAGGAGGGATTCCATGAAAGTCTTGCTAATTGATGACGAGAAGGCCATGCATTTGATTATGAAACGGATGCTCGCCAAAATCGCGGATATTGAAATTGTTGGCATATTTCAAGAGACGGGTTCAGCGTTTGCCTACCTTATGAATCATGAAGTAGACTTGGTTTTCTTAGACATCAGCATGCCGAGGGAGAGCGGTGTCGAATTTGCCGAACGAATACGGGAGAGCGGCTTGCACACGAAGCTCGTCTTTATCACATCCCATAAAGAATACGCGCTTTTTGCTTTCGACGTGGACGCCTTTGATTACATCGTAAAGCCGGTTATGCAAGAGCGGTTGCAGAAAACCGTTCAAAAAGCGCTCGCGGAGAAACGTTCGGAGAACTTATTGCGATCCATGCAGAAGCCTGCTTCTGAATACATTGCGCTGAGCTGCTTGGGCGGCATCGATATTCAAAGCAATAATGGCGTGAGGGTCAAGTGGAAATCGAGCAAAAGCGCGGAGTTATTGGGTTATTTGCTTATCCATAAAGGAAGGTTAGTGTCCCGGTCCAAAATTATTGAAGATTTGTTTGGCGGCATGGCGCAAAAAAACGCTGAAGTTTATTTGAATACAACGGTCTATCAGCTGCGCAAGGTTTTGGAGGCTTACGGCTTGAAGGAAAACTTGCATTCCGAAAGCAATCATTATGCATTCAGCCTTAACCAAGTGCATGTCGATTTTTTGAGCTTCGAAGAAGGCTGCAGACAGCTGGCGATCATAGATGAAACCAATCTACGCCAGGCTCTTGAGCTGGAGCAGAAATACACGGGCCAATTGTTTGGGGAGCGCGCTTTTTCCTGGGCATGGAACGAGGTGGAAAGGCTTTCATTGATGTATACCTCCTTCACCCAGCGGTTAAGCGTCTCTCTGCTGCAAAGCGGGGAAGTTAACACGGCAATAAGGTTATTGCTTAAGCTTATGGCGCATAACGAAATAGATGAGGAATCCTTTATGCTGCTTATGAAGGCATGGGCAATGCAGGACAATAAAGAAGCTTTAGTGAAAAATTATTCGCAGTTTTCGGATATTCTGCATAGGGAAATTGGCATAAAGCCTTCTTCTGAGACCGCGGACTTATACAAGAAGCTATTATCAGGTCTAAATTCATAGATCATTCCATTACAAGAAAGAGCCCTTCTGGATAGGGCTCTTATTTTTTGTCGATGTTTGTCATTTTCTCGTCATTAGGACCCTATATACTGGTCTTTAGAAGGTAAAAAATATCAAATTAGGAGTGAAGAGTTCACATGCTAAGAAAAAATAATGAAAGCAAGGCACGTATGAAAAGAACGGTTTCACAGTGGATGGCTGTTGCATTAACGGCTGCGACGGTTTTATCGGTATCGCCGGTTCCGGGTTATGCTGCAGCGATAGAGGGAGAAGTAACGTTTACGGCCCTTTCTGTAACCGATACGACTCCGCCGGCTTTCACAGGCTCGATATCCAGAGAAGGAGACTACGTTTATTTAAATTTTAACGAGTATTTTGCAATTAATGCGCCAGAAGGTTCAAGTAATGAGCAAACGAGCGCATTTTTGAAAAGTAACATTAGCATTGCTACGGATGGCGTACATTTTTCGCCTTTCATGGAACAAAATAGCGAGGCTTATAAACGAAGAGATCAACAGCTCTATTTAGGGTACGACAATGATATGAAAATCATACTCGGTCAAAATACGGTCATTAAGATCGCAGGCGGTACGCTGAAAGACGAAGCAGGCAACCTGAACGAAGAGATGAATCTCCAAGTGAGTCCGCCCGTTATTCAAAGCGCGGAAATTAGCAGCGATAACCACGATGTCGTAATCACGTTTAATGAAGAGGTTATGGATAATACCGGTACCGATCCGAGCTCATTAAAGAACAAGATTTCTTTGATCCGCAATAATGAAACGGATCAAAAGTCCTTGGTTGAAGAGGATACGGTATCCATTGTATCCGGTAAGCTGCATATCCATTTTGCGGAGGTGCTCAAAGGAGAGTCTAATCAAATTGTCATTAGCAGTTCTGCTCTTAAAGACGCTCAGGGCAACGTGTATGATGCCAACATAATGACTCCTTATATCAAAGCCAATGCGGGAGCAGAGGATCCTAATCCCCTGGATAGTACGGCGCCTCGATTCAAAAATTATGTGTTCTCTAATTCATTTCATGATTTAGCGCTCGTTTTTGATGAGAATGTACAAATTGCTCCGGAAGATATGGCGAACTTTAAAGGAAGCGTCCAATGGTATGACACGACGGTTCGTAACTATGTCAAAGGGCTTCCGGCGGATTCCGTAGTCACCGTATCCGGCAATACCGTGAACATACATTTTGAAACCCTGGTTGGGGAAGTGAATTATTTTTATTTCTACGCGATGAACTTGATTACGGATATGAGCGGAAACCATTTGAACTACAGCGAAATGGAAACCAATTGGGTCTATTTGAATGACCTGTCGCCATTGCATTTGAATGGGGGATATTTTTCGAATAACGGACGTTTCTTAAGCTTGGATCTTCGTAGTTATTATTCTTATAATTTAATCGATCTAACGATGGATGCGGACGGCTCGCATTTAAAAGACCGCATTACGATTTCTACGGACCAGGGAAAAACCTTCTCAGCCCTTAGCTCGAATGATGTCGTTTTCCTGCAAGGGAATACAATTCAGGTTATCTTACAGGATGGGATAACAGAGGGTTCCGTACAGGTGAAAATTGCTGCCAATACGGTAGCGGACGAGCACGGTTACCAGCAAAATAGCGAGATCAATGGAACAGTCGCCTATAACACGCCAGAATTTACAGGGGTATTTCTTAGTAACACGGCAAGCGAATTTGTTTTCGAGGACAATGCAGCATGGAGAACCCATGTTACGAAAATCGAACTGTACGATTACAATGAAAATGCCTATAGAACTTTGACAAGCTCCGAATACACGCTGACGAACGGTAAGCTGGTTATTCAAAAAGGTGTTTTCCATGAGAATTACTATTATAGAGTTAGAGTAGAAGCTGAAGGGTATAGCAGTAAATATTTTGAAGGCGCCGCTATGAAATCATCTGAATATTTTTATATGACCGCACCGGCTGTAACCAAAGTAAATGGCATAACGGCTAAGATTAATGTATTAGCCCGCGGATATCAAAACGATACAACGGGGAATCAATCAGTCGTATTTGAATTGTTTAACGGAAACACGCCGGTTAGTATTGTTGCAGCTGATTTACAAGTAGGAACAGGCGTATATTCAGCCAATTTCAACGTTAGCGATGCGGCTGCGAATCCTAATTATACGGTGAAAGCCTATATTGTCAGCCATTTCAGTGATGATCCTGCCGATGTCGGAGTAAACCTTGCTACGGTTAAGACACAAAGTGAATTCGATCAAGCTCTGATTAATGAAAATCATAACAATTACTGATTTTTTATAGAACTTGAAATAGGGAATGAACATGAAAGCGAGGAATGTAAACGTGAAATTACGGCAGCTAAATATAATGGTAGTCATTATGCTCTGTTTATCGCTTGTGCCGGTAACGGCATTCGCTAACAGCGTCGCGGTTTCCATAAACGCAATAGGGTCCGTTGCGCAGGGCGGCAATGTCGATATTAGCGGGACATCGGCTCTGGACGAGGTTATTATTAAAGTATTGCGTCCGGATAACAGCGTTGTATTCTATACGATTGCTCCGGTAAGCGAAGGGAAATTCTCCAGCTCGTTTACCTTGGCAGGACGGGAGACGACCGGCACTTATAAAGTCGTTGCTGGACAAGCTGACCAAGTGGGCACGCTGAATTTCAACGTGACCGCAGCAAGCACGGGCGGCACTGGCGGAAGCGTGCCAATCGGAACGATAGAGACTCCTGGAGCGGGCAAACCCATAACGCCTCCAACATCCAATGCAAGCCCCGTGACGGTAGACACGAGCAAGAATGTCGTGTCCTCGGAAACGGCATCGAACGGCCGCGCGGCAACGATTGTAAAGCAAGAAGACGCAGCCTTGGCTGACGCGCTTGCGAAAGCGGCGAAGCAGGACAATCACGGGGATGCGCCGATTGTTTTTATCGCTTACGATAACCCAGCAGGAGAGACCGTTCAGTTTAATCTTTCTTCAGCTGTATTAGCGGCCGCAGTAACAGGTGCGCCGAATACGATCATCTCTTTGCAAACCAATGACGGAGAATATTCACTGCCGCTGAGCATTATTGATTTCGCGGCAATTGCCCAAAGCCTAGGCGCAGCCAGCACCGGGGTTAGCATTCAAGTAACGATAGCTGCAGCGGGTGCAGATCTGGATGCGGAAATTAAGAAAAACGCGTTGGGCATTTCCACATCCCAGCTAGGTAAAGCCATTGAATTTACGATTACGGCTGCAGGCAACGGCAAGTCGGTCGAGCTCAACCAGTTCGGTTCCGTCTACGTAGAACGAAACGTCGTTTTGGCGGCTCCTGCTGATGTGGCGCATACGACAGTCGTCCTATATGATCCGTTAACCGGAAAATTTTCATTCGTGCCGGCCGTATTTGAGAAGCAAGCCGACGGTTCCATGAAGATAACGTTCAAGCGTAACGGAAATAGTATTTATGCGGTACTTTCTTCAACAAAAAGCTTTAATGACATAAGCAAGCATTGGGCTAAAGCGGATATTGAGCTGCTGGCATCCAAGCTGGTGGTCAATGGCGTAACGGATAGCAGCTTTGCTCCGAATAATCAAATTACACGGTCGGAATTCGCAGCCTTGCTGGTTCGCTCGCTGGGCTTGTCCCTAGACGCAGCTTCAGCAGACTTCACGGATGTAAAGTCTAGCGACTGGTTTGCCGGCGCGGTCGGAGCGGCTGTCAAAGCGAAGCTGGTTGACGGCTTTAGCGACAAGAGCTTTAAACCGAATGACACGATTACCCGCGAGCAAATGGCGGTTATGATTGCAAGAGCCATTACTGCTGCAGGTATTGCAAGCAATGCTGCGGGAGAATCCAATGATTCATTGGCTCCTTTTAACGATAAAGCCTCGATTAGCGGCTGGGCGCAAACGGCTGTTGCTCAGGCTGTGGAAGCAAAAATCATTACGGGCATGACGGAGGATACCTTTTTTCCTTCCGCCAATGCCACGCGTGCTCAAGCGGTCGTTATGCTTAAGCGTTTGATGCAGTATGCTCATTTTATTAATTAATTGAAACAAACCGCCAAGCCCATGCGGGCTTGGCGGTTTTTTCCGGACTATTGAATACGAAATGAAATCTAAATAAGCCCTACCTTTGAATAATGGACACTTATTATCTATAATGGACAACAAGAGTCTATAATAATAGGGATTTCATGTGAATGAAAGGAGTTTGGGATGCAGTTTTCCAAAAGCACGAGTTACGCCTTGCATGCATTAATTCAATTAGCATATGCGGAGCGAGGTCACAATGTAGGCATTAAGGAATTGGCGTCTTCGCTTGGCGTGTCGGAAAGCTATTTGTCCAAAATCATGTCGAAGCTGAGGCAGGATGGCATCGTACGCGCCGTTACGGGTGTGAGCGGCGGTTATGAGCTTGCAAGGGAAGCCGATCAGATTACGTTTCTTGAGGTCATTCAAGTTGTCGAAGGCAGGCAGCATCTGTACGACTGCTATAATATCGATGAACAGCGCCATCAGTTGTTTTTTGAAGCGGATGACTTGGATCCTGATACGGCTATCCGCGCACCCGGCAAGGAATGCCTGGTTAAAAAAATAATGAACGGCGCCGAACAGCAGATGTATGATTATTTGCAGAAACACACGATTCAGTGGGTAGTTGATATGGCTTTGTATAATAACAGCCATGGAATAAAAAAGAAGCCATGAGCTTCTTGCGCTTTAATTATGGACATTAAAGATCCAGGAGGGTGATTATAATGATGCAAATGATTGATGTAGCGATTATCGGAGGCGGACCGGCAGGTTTGAATGCGGCGCTTGTGCTGGGCAGAGCAAGAAAAAGCGTGGCGGTTATTGACGAGGGGCGCCCGCGTAACCGGGTTACCCGCGAGACCCACGGTTTTCTTACACGTGACGGCATCAGCCCCAGCGAATTTCGGCGAATAGCGAAGGAGCAGATAAACGCTTATCCGGCAGTTCAATTTGTGGAGGATGCGGCGGCAGCCGTTACGGGTACCGATGGTCATTTTGAGATCACGACTGCACAGGGGGCTATCTTCAAAAGCAAAAAACTGCTTTTTGCTGTAGGAATGAAGGATCTTCCGCTTACTATTAACGGTCTGACAGATGTGTACGGCAAAAGCGCCTTTGTCTGCCCTTATTGTGACGGCTGGGAGCTAAGGGACCAGCCCCTCGTCTTAATTGTAAAAGGTACGCGGGCGCTGCATTCGGCCAAAATGCTGTCAGGTTGGACGAATCAATATACCATATGCACCGATGGACCCGATGAATGGACCGAGGAAGAGCGCGAGGAGCTCAAGCGGCATAATGTTCCGACGTATGACTCCAAGATCCTGCGCATTGAGTCCAGCGAAGGCATGGTAAAGCAGGTTGTGCTCGAGGATGGCACGTGCATTCCGTGTACCGGCATTTTCTTCGCGCCGAAGCTTGCTGCCGGATCAGATCTGCCACAAACCGTAGGCTGCAAGATGACGGAGGCAGGGACCGTCATCGTCGATGCTTTTGGCAAAACGAACGTACCGGGCGTCTATAGTGCCGGAGATGCGGCAACGGAGTTGTACCAAGCGATCACAGCGGCTTCCTTAGGAGCGCTGGCTGGCGTGAGCATAAATGGCGAGCTGCTTGTAGAGGCTTGGAATAGCAAGAGCTAGCAAGCAACTGGAACCTACATGAAATCAGCCCTGATTGGTGTCGGGGCTGATTTGTTTTGTCTACTTTACCCCGCATCCTCATACTTAGGCAGTCGCGTGAATCTTTTCAGCGTTGTTATGACGACTTTACGGATGCCGAAGCGGAGCAGCAGTGCTGCCGAGAACGGGCCTACCAGCCCGTATAGAAAAATGCCAATGGAGATCACGCTGGAGATACCGCCTCTGCTCCAACCGAATTCATCCTGGAACGGGATGAGCAGAATGCTTGGCAGCGAGCGGATGCCCGCGGAAACAAGCAAGGTTGCGAAGGTTAGCAGTACAATAACCCAACCATAATAGAAGCGGGACTTTGGATGGGATCCTTCTTGGGGAGCTTTTATGCTCATTCATTCATACACCCCTTAAATTTTGTTTGTACATACAAATTATAATAAAAAAATTATTTCTCTAACTGCTTCCTGCTTTTTTCAAGATCATGAGTCAATTGTTCTGCTAATTCTTTGCCGAGTAAAGCTTCATACTTTGCTTTTAGCTGCTTGGAGGCTTCACGAAGGGAGGGCTCTTAATGAGGCTGTAACCTCAGTATAAGCCTGCAAAAGAAAAAGCCGCACTGTAATCAAGGGCGGCTTCTTTTTCATTTTATAACTGTATAACAGCTTAGTAGCTTCCGAGAATATCAAACATATTTTTGCCTTTCCCGCCCCATTGTTCCCTGTTTAATCTCAAGCGGTTTAAATGCTCGTCGATATTTTCCGGCGTAAGATAAACTCCAAAATAAGGGGGGACCTTGTCCGTTTCTTTATTTAGCATCCGGTATAGCATAAGCCTGCCTATTTTTTTCGAGAAATGCGAAAGATCGTTATAGTTTTCACTCTGGCGCAAAGAGCTCGTGGATATCTCATGATAGCCGGAAAAGTCCCATAGGGGAGCAATAGCAACGAGCTGCCTTTTCCAATCTTCAAAATCCGCCCACATGCTGTTTTGCCAAAAGGTTTCTAACAGGATGGCGTGAACCGGGCTGATGTAGAGATGCAGCTGGATACCGTTTTGTTCGCATAGCTCCTTTATTTTTTCGATGTACAGCATGCTGTCCTGCGTTAATTGAAAATCGGTCGGAATCGCATGTAACGTATTTTGATTAATATCGGGAGGATAGACGAGCGTTTCATCAAAGCTGCCGTCGCCGAGGTATCTGCTTTCCGTGAAAACGGTCGTTTTATTCAAGTTTTCAAGCAGGACTTTTCGGCTGTCTTTCATTGTTTTTTCAGAAAGCAAGGTAGCAAAATAATCCTGCAAATAGAAAATCGATTTTAATCGTTTTTCATCGAAATTTGCTTGATTGACATATTGCTCATTGAAGATTTCAAAATCCAATCCCAGAAAGACGGTCTTCAGGCTTTTATCGACTTTGAGCATATACTCTAAATATTTAAAATTGATATAAGAAGTAGCAGCGGGAAGGCCTAAATTATAGGTGCTTTCTCCAGTTAACGACTCAATAAACGGAGGGTCCAGCCGCATGGCCCTGGAAGTGCCCATTACCAAGGTTTCAGGCTGGTACCTTTTACCTTGATAGG
This sequence comes from Pristimantibacillus sp. PTI5, assembly GCF_048572955.1. GTDB lineage: Bacteria > Bacillota > Bacilli > Paenibacillales > Paenibacillaceae > Pristimantibacillus. The sequence continues at coordinate 2,987,005 of NZ_CP183886.1, read as the reverse complement.
TCTTGAATTGATAAGGGTCCCTCTCCGTGCTTTTTTGATAATTATAGCTTTTTCCGGCGTAATGATAAAATCCATAGGGATCAATCACGTAATTCGCGACAGCGATAATGATCAAAATAAAAGCTGCGGCGGAAAGCGTGTACAGCGTCCACTTTTTGTATGTTGTCATAGTCTCACCTTAGAATTTGAAATATAAAAATTCAGATACCTTTGTTAAATTTAATAATGAATAAATCAGGATGATAATGATGAAAACGGCATACATAAAAGTCGGCCGGAACGATTGCATTTTCTCGGATGTATTTTTAAATACCAACACAATGATGAAGCCCAATATGATCAAGCCTGCAGCCGCATACTTATCTTTTAACGGAGTGCTGGCAAACTCTACCCCGATCATGGAAAGCGGATGTAAAATCCGGGCAAGCTGTTCGGGCAAAATAAAACCTTGAAACCCGAGCATGGCTTTGATTAGCATAATGGCTTGATCCAATTGACTGATTTTGAAGAAGACCAACGTAAAGTTTAAATACCCAAAGGTCAGTGCCCACGCCGCAAATAGGGGGAGCTTAATGCCCGTCTTGGTCCACATGCGATAAATGATGATGCCAAGCCCAACGAGCAAGCCCCAAATGATAAAATTCCAGCCTGCGCCATGCCAAATTCCGCTTAATATAAACAGAAAAATTAAATTGATGTTCGTTTTTGCATCGGTACTGAACGTCAGGGATAAGAAGGGAAATACCTTTTTAGACAAATAACGGTTCATTGGGAAGTAAACATATTCATATAGAAAACGGGTCAAAGTTATATGCCAGCGCGAGGCCATTTCTTGAAAATTAACGGATTTATAAGGCGAATTGAAATTAATAGGCAGTTTAATATTAAACAATAAGGCCAGACCGATTGCCATATCCGAATATCCGCTGAAATCAAAATAGAGTTGAAAGGTATACGAGAGGATGAGAATCCAGGCATCGAAAAAAGTAATCGTTTCTATGTACTGCATGCCGTCGAGCACGGTTGTGGAAAAATTATCAGCCAATATCACCTTTTTAAATAAGCCTATAGAAAATGCGAAAATCCCCAAAGCGATGTTTTCAAAGTTTATTTTCTGGTTTTGGGTGTTTTGAAACTGGGGCATCATCGCTCTATGGTGAACAATGGGGCCTGCAATTAAGTGAGGGAAAAAAGTAATAAATAAGGTGTAGTTAACGATGTGATAATTATCTACTTTGCCTTTATAACAATCCACGATATAAGTGATTTGCTGAAATGTAAAAAAACTGATAGCCAAAGGCAAAGCAAGCTGCATTAAAGGCATTTCGGTTGAGAACAGGGAGTTGAAATTATCGAGAAAAAAGTCGAAATATTTGTAATAGCCTAAGAAGGCTAAATTAAGCATAATTCCCGCAGTCAGAACCAGCTTTGTTTTATGGGAAATAAGATATTTGCCAATCAGAAAGTTGATAACCATCGAAATGAGGATTAAAGGCAAATAACGCGGATTCCACCAGCCGTAGAAAAACAAGGAACAAGAGGCCAGCCATGCTCTAGCGGCATAGGGGTTTGTGATCGAACCAAGAAAAAAGTAGCCGCCAAATACAAGAGGCAGAAATATAAAGATAAATTGTGGTGAGTTAAAAAGCATAGGTGCACTTCCCGTAATTAGAATAATCTTCTGCGTTTTAACGATAAAAGGGCTGCTTTGAAGGAATGGAATAAAGAATGCAAAGTAATACGGGGGGAAGTTCTATCGGTGGGTTTCATCCGTACAACCCATCTATTATATCGTATTTAATGAATCTCCAGCAAGCAAAAAGTAATGGAAATAGCGATAGTTGAAGCGGTTAGGCTGTATTTAAAGGGGAGCAGGCGATCCTCGAATCCTGCTCCCCTTTAACATGAATAATTGTTATTTTCTAAGCTCGTCTTCGACTGCATCGCTAGCCGGAGGAAGCTTCATTCCTTCTTTCCAGATTAAAATATTTTCGTCGCGTGTTCCGAGATAGAGGGCGGTCACTTTAGCGTCTGCGCCATATTTATTTTGATAAACTTCCTTTATAAAAGGGTCCATTGTTTGGTACATGTTAAAAAGCCCAAACGTAGTAATTGGTTTTTTCTTGATAATAGGGCGGTACGGAACCATGTAAAAGTTCCCGTTCTCGTCCATATCGTAGCTAATCTCATTCAAATCATAACCGTCTGTCAGCCGCAGATGAAAGGCAACTCTGCCGTCTTTCATTAGACTGGTATCCTTCACCTCAATGATAGCCGAAGGAACGCGCATCATGTTCCATTCCGTCAAACCAAAGTAGGCCGCAACAGCGATTCCGAGACATAATGAGGCAAGAACGGCTCCTTTCAGAAATGATTTTAATTTGGAACGGCTCCAGTAGCTGGACATTTCCTTTAGCAGACGGCTGTCCCTGTTGTTCGCATCAACGGCAGCCGGAGAAATTTTCAGCTCGTTTCGCATGGTTTCCCATTCCGACCTGCAGCTGCCGCATGTCGCGAGATGCGCTTCTACCAATTCTGCGCTCTCCTTGCTGCATACGTTATCGATATATAAAGGCAATAAATCCTTAATAACCTCGCATTTCATCATTTCCTTGTTCCTCCTTCAGCGAATCTTGAATTTTTTGTTTGGCACGGTAAAAGGTGACCCTAGCCCAGCTCTCGGTTTTTTCAAACAGCTGGCTGATCTGGGCAAAGGACAATTCCCCGAATACCCTTAACGTAAATACTTCTTTATAGGGCTCGTTTAAATGATGTAATGCCTTATGTATGCCTAGCGCAGTATCTTTGTCCATAAGAGCAGCTTCGATATCGTCTTGACCTGCCTTTTCAAGCACACGTTCCGGTTCGAACCGTTTTTGCTTCTCAACATAGGAAAAGTAGGTGTTTTTGGCGATTTGGCAGAGCCAGACGCTTATTTTGCATTGGCCCTTAAAGGAATCAATCTTTTTCAAAGCTTTAAAGAAAGTTTCTTGCGTGATTTCTTCGGCAACCGTCTCATTTCGGCTCAAAGAGAACACAAATAAATAAATATCCCGGAAATATGCATTGTAGATTTCCTCAAAATCGTTCACGCTCTCACTTCCTCACCTATATAAGACAGCCAAGCTGGCGTTTCGTTACAACTATTTTTAAAAATAGAATATAAACCATTATAAAGCCTGGCAAAAGGGTGTGAAGGCATTCGATTAAAACAAAAAAGCCAGCCCAACACATCACGTGATGTGCCGGGCTAGCTTCTTATCGCGCTTTCGTTATTTCATGATGACAGGGAGGACTTGCGTTCCGCAATATAACAGGACAACCCTAAAAGGAGTGCCAATCCGACAAGCACGGCTCCGACCCACGGCAGGGCCGTTATCGACAAATGCGTAATAACAAAACCGCCAATAAAAGCGCCTGACGCATTTCCTAAATTACCGGCAGAATGACTGGACGTTGATGCAAGCGCCGGCGCCGTTTGGGCAAGGCTCATGATTCGCACCTGCAGTCCGGGCATGACGGCAAAGGACGCAGCGCCCCACAAGAAGATGGTCAATACGGCTGCGATTGGGCTATGAACGGTAAAGGTGAAAAGGGTAAGAAGTATGGCTATCGTAAAATAAAGCCCTAAAATAGAGGGCAGCAGCTTCCAATCCGCGAGCTTCCCGCCTACGATATTGCCTATGGTTACTCCAAAGCCGAATAGAACGAGAATCCAAGTTACGCTGTGCTCCGCAAAACCAGATACCTGCACAAGCAGCGGCGTTATATAAGTAAATACGGCGAACAATCCTGCGTTACCCAGCGCGGCAATTAATAGAAAGAGCAGCAGCTTGGGGCTGGCAAGTGAGGCAATCTGCTGCAGGATACTAGCGGGCTTGGCCTGCCGGATTTGCGGTATAAAAATCAGAATGCCGATTAGCGCCACAATACCCATGATCGAAATGGCGCCGAACGAGGCCCGCCAGCCCATATGTTGACCGATAAAGGTGCCTAGAGGGACTCCGATAATATTCGCAATCGTCAGGCCCGCCATCATAATGGATACGGCGCCGGCACGTTTTTCGGGACGTACCAGATTAGAGGCAATCACGGCGCCAACGCCAAAAAAAGTCCCGTGGGTTAGCGCCGTTAACACACGGGCTGCCATGAGGACCGCATAGGTGGGGGCGATGACGGACAATGCATTGCCGAGTATGAATAAAACCATCAGCAGCAATAAGAGCTTCTTTTGCGGAATGCGGTGGGTGAGAACGGTTAATATAGGAGCGCCGACAGCGACTCCGAGAGCGTACATCGTAATGAGCTGTCCTGCGGCTGAGATGCTGACATGCAGATCCTCTGCCACATTGGGAAGCAGACCCATAATGACAAATTCGGTCATGCCAATAGCAAAAGCGCCGACCGTAAGGGATAGGATTGAGACAGGAAACGGTTCTTTGGCCGCTCGTTTCTTGGTGAGATGCTGCTGTTGTGCTAACTCCATGATGTAAATGTCAACCTTTCTGCTGCGTCTGGCAAGCTTCACAATAAATAAATAGGTACGGACCGTTTGGCCCGTTACCTATTATTTAGTTTTCTGATAGCATAATCAAGCTATTTTTCATTTTGTCCTGCTCTTGCTTGTATGCAAAATACCGCGTGTATCTCTAAGCTCTTTGTTCATATAGCTTCGCAATTTCAATAATGGTTTTTACGGCCAGCTCCATATTGTCTGCCGAAACATACTCGAACCGGCCATGGTAATTTTCTCCGCCCGTGAAGATATTCGGTGTCGGCAGGCCCATGTAGGATAGCTGAGAGCCGTCGGTGCCGCCGCGAATCGGTTCTATTACCGGTTTAATTCCGAGATTTTCGAGCGCCTGTTTCGCAATATTCACAACTTCCATAACGGGCTCGATTTTCTCTCTCATGTTGAAGTATTGGTCCTTGATCTCAAGCTCGATACGACCATTCCCGTATTTCTCCTGTAGCTCCTCAACCAAACGAGTCAGCTCTGCTTTTCGCTCGTTAAACCGATTACGGTCATGATCGCGAACCAAATAATGAAGCTGGGTTTCCTCGACGTCGCCTTCAATGGAGGTGAGGTGGAAAAAGCCCTCGTAGCCCTCGGTCAGCTCTGGCGTTTCCTCGGCAGGCAGCCTTCCGTGCAGCTCCATGGCTATTTTGGCAGAGTGGATCATTTTTCCTTTCGCCGTGCCGGGGTGAACATTTTTGCCCTTGCAGGTAATATGAGCGGCAGCGGCGTTGAAGCTCTCGTATTGCAGCTCGCCCAGGGGACCTCCGTCCAGGGTATATGCATAAACCGCGTCGAAAGCGGCGACGTCGAACCGATGCGGACCTCTGCCGATTTCTTCATCCGGCGTGAAAGCGACGCGTATTCTGCCGTGCTTCACCTCAGGATGTTGAAGGAGATAGGCCATCGCCGTCATAATTTCGGCAATACCGGCTTTATCGTCGGCGCCAAGCAGCGTGGTGCCGTCTGTCGTGATTAAGGTGTGCCCCGTATACCCGGCCAGCTCTGGAAAGTCCTTTGGAGAAAGGACAATATTCAACTCTTTGTTCAAAATGATGTCTTGCCCGTCGTAGCCTTCTACGATTTGCGGATTTACGTTTTTGCCGGTGAAGTCGGTTGCCGTATCGATATGGGCGAGAAAACCGATGGCCGGGATTTCTTTTTCCGTATTGGAGGGAAGAGTGGCCATGACATAGCCGTTTGGATCCAGCGTAATGTCCTGCATGCCGATACTTTCTAACTCCTCGACCAGCTTGCGGGCGAGCACAAGCTGCCCCGGTGTTGAAGGGCAGGTATCGCTGCTCTCGTCGGACTGCGTATCTACTTGCGCATATGATATAAATCGTTTAATAATCTCCGTTTTCATTGTCATCTTACAACTCCTATCCCATTCGTTATACAGTAAATTATAATACAAAAGGGACGGCATCCCAAATGATGCCGTCCGAAGGTTGTACTTAGAGAAGCAATACTAATGCGCGCTGCTAGGCTGCTGCTTTCTTACGGCAGCGAGTCTGCTTGATCCTACAAACAGGGCTGTTACCAGACCGATGCCGCCGATGCAAACGCTGAGTATAAATCCGTGGTTTATGGCTGTGCCCAGCGCCTCCTGCAGAAATTCCCTGATCGGGGGATTCAGGTCGCCGCCGGCATGCATGAGCAGCTCCGGATTGGCTAAGGTGCTGATCTTGTCGGCCGGAATGCCAACCTTGCCAGCTCCTTCGGTTATTAGCCGGTTTAAGTCGTTGTTCACGATCGTCGCCATAATCGAAGCGCCTAATATCCCGCCAATATTTCGCCAGAAACCTACAATGGAGGAGCTGACGCCCATGTATTTGGGATCCACGTTTGCTGCAACCGAGCTTTGGGCGACACTCATCAAGGGTCCAACCGCACCAAGGCCAAGCAAAACCATAAGTGCTATCATGTACCCGCTTGAAGCGTCAGCGCTGACGTTTGCGAGCAGCGAAGCAACGATAATGGTCATCAGCATCGTGAAGACCATTAAAGTACGGAAAGCAAACCTGGACTGCAGGAAGCCGAATAGCATAGCGCCGGCAATCAAGGAGGCCATCATAGGCGTTAATACGCCGTTGGAGTTGGAATGGCCTAATACGCCTATCGTAAAGCTAGGCAAATACGTAATAGCCGAGAACATAAGAACGCCTTGGCAGAAGCAAAGGATACTTGTTCCTAACACCATTTTATTTTTGAATATGCGAAGGGGAAGCACGGGTTCCTGCGCCCGCAGCTCAACGAGAATAAATAACGCGCCGATCACGGCCGAGATGGCGAATAATCCAATCACTTGCCAAGAGCTCCAAGCGAAAGTTTTGCCTCCCCACTCCAGAGCCAGCATTAAGGAAACGGTTGTAATGATTAAAAACAGCGTTCCTAAATAATCGATCTTTGGCTTGTGCTCGGAACGCGTTTCTTTTAAGGCGATCATTAAAATAACCATGGAAGCAAGGCCGATCGGAATGTTGATATAGAAATTCCATCTCCAGCCCATGTGCTCGGCAATAAAGCTGCCCAACTGCGGTCCCGCAACCGAGGAGAGCCCGAAGATCGCGCCGAATACCCCGGACATTTTGGCGGCATCCTTAGGATCTTTAAATATCGTGTAGATAATCGTGAAGCTGATCGGCATTAATGCTCCCGAACCAATGCCTTGAATGATGCGGTATAAAATAAGTTGATCCGCATTTTGTGCTACGCCGCATAGCGCGGACCCGACAAGAAATAATCCGATACCGATCATGTAGAACAATTTTCGCCCGAATAAATCAGACATTTTGCCAAATACGAGCATCGTGCTGGTTGCTGCGAGCATATAGGCCGTAAAAATCCAGCTTACCTTATCGAATACATTAAAATCCTCGCTAATTTTGTTAAGGCAGGAAGCCACAATGGTGTTATCGAGCGATGACATTAATAATCCGAGTGCCATCGCCAGAATAATAAGCTTGTTATTCGAACCGGATTTCGTCATATTAAACCCTCTCTTCTCGTTCTAATTGCTCCATACGTGCCAACCCTTCATGAATCGTTTCCAGCTTCGCGCGATATTCCTTAATGCCTATTTCGATACAAATGATATGGGCGGGATGCATTTTATCCCTATACACGTCGTACTTCTCGCTTAGTTCGTCCAGCTGCTTTTGTGTATAGGCCTGCGCCTGCTTCAACCAGGCAATAACCAGATCATTGCCTACAAATTGACCAAAATATAGACGCATCAGAAAATCCGATTTTATCGAATCCGATTCTATGGGGCTGTGCAAATAGGAGTGGAACTGCTGCTTGCCCAGCTCCGTTATCGTAAACATATTTTTATTCGGTTTACCTTCTTGGACCACATTTTCTTTCGTAATCAAGCCCTCCTTTTCCATCCGATGCAGCATAGGATAGATCGTCCCGTAGCTGGAGCTATAAAAATAAGAGAAGATATCCTCGAAAAGCTGTTTCACATCATAGCCGGATAATGATCGCTTCATAAGCACGCCTAGAATAACATCCTGACTGTTCAAAATATGCCCTCCTTCATGTATTACGGTCCATAATATATCATTCCGATATATAATGTGTCAATATATGTAAATGAAAAATTTTCCCTATTATCTATCTGCTGTTAAACCGTGCGGCAGTCATTTAAGTTATAATATGGAAAAACACTAGAGGTGAAGTCATGTCTGGCCAGCTAAGCGATTACCCTGTTGCAAGCGTATCGAATCTCCACAGCGTAAAATGGAAGATACTGATTTGTTTCGCAATCATTTTTTTATCGGGAGCGCCCGCAGCCCAAAGAACGCTGGCTTCAGAGGATAAGCAGGTCGTAACCGCCCCCGTGCTAAGCGTGCAGCACCTAAGAGGAGACACGCTGATCTCTATCCGGATGGGTATGCATAAAACCGATGTAGACGGTTTGCTGGGTAACCCGGAAGCTTACCTAACCCCTGATGGCGGACAATATTTTAAGTATGAAGATCTGTATGCCGCATTTATAGATGACCGGCTGTCGTGGCTGTCGCTCGGAACGGAATCAAAGCTGGCACAAGGCGTTACGTTCCAGATGAGCCAGGCAGATGCGCTAAAGATACTAGGGGAGACCTCTGTGCCTAATCGGTTTGTTTATGTCTACCGATGGGATAGCCAAGCAGGTAAAGCGGTGCAATTAAAAGGGGAAGAAGAAATACAGCTGCACCAAGAAAGTCCTGATGTATATTCCTTAAGCCTAAGCGTTAATTTCTATGGCGAGGTTAATGACATCCAAATCGTAAGAAATGATTATACGGCATTGTCCGAAAAACGTTTGATTGAAAAAAATGCCATTTCGAGTCCGTTAAGGCCGGTTAAACTGCTTAGCATGAAGGATCTCTCCTTTATTCCCCAAGGTAGTCAAACGCCCGTAACGATTGGTATGAAGCGGGAAAAAGCCGAAGAAATCACCGGCAAGCCGATCGATGAAAATTTGTTTGGCATTATTTATGACGGCATCACGATTTCTTATCGAAATAATCAAGTCGTATCCATGATCATAACATTAAGCGATAATTCAAGGACGATTTACGAGACACCCCGGGGAGCGGGACTGCTGACGAGTACAGCTCTATTTAAAGGCTTATACGGAAAGCCCTCATCAGAAAAAGATTCATTTGTGGATTACATTTTCGTCATGGATGAGAAAAAGGACCGGATGCGTACGATGAGAGAATTCGGGACGGCCGCTGTACATGGCGATAAGCCTAAATATGCGATCAGCATGATTATTGAGGAGGTTAAGGGTCAGCGTTACATCAGCTATATGATGATTTGCGATTACCAGTTTGCTCTGAACCCGATATAGAGCATAACATTTATGCTGCGAACCTCCTCTATATAAATGAACCAAAAAAGCTGTCTCCGTCAGGCTCATAGCCTTCAGAGGCAGCTTTTTTGGTTGCGTCATCAGGCGCGTTTTTCAAAAGGGGATTCTACTTCTGCTACATTGGACAGGGGAATTTGTTTATGTGGATGCATTTGATTTTTAGGGCGATGAATAATATACGATAGCAGCATGACGTTTATGGGCAGAGTACCGGGCGGATATACGAAATAAACGTCTTCCCATTGGGGAGCGAATTTATTTTTATATTCGTAAAGACCCTTAAAGTTATACATTTTGTTTCCGTACCGATATAACAGCTTAGCTAAGCGAAACCTGTCAACATGGGCTAATGGCGCCATTCCCAGACTGCATAAATCGTAGCTTTGCTCCTTCGCCCATAGAAATAACGACACGAACAGAACATCCATCGTTCCATGCGGGCATGCGTCTGTATAGCGCATAAGATCAACCGTGATCCGGCGGGTATAGGATTCTTCTTTGGTTTTTGCGGTAGGGTATTGTCCGCCCGCAACCGATGCAAAGGCTTCATAATTTCCTTCAGGGCTGATCAAGACAGCGACGGGGTATTGGCTGATATAAGCCTTTGAGAACGAGCCGACAGAGAAGCCTTTCTCCCTGCGGTTGGCAAGCCATTCCTCCGATATCGCTTCAAAACGGTTGAGCTGCGAGCTCGAATAAGGAGGCTGCAGCACCTCGAAAGTAAAGCCGTTGCGCTGAAATTTATTCATGCGGTTGCGCAGCTTAAGCCATTGCTTTCCCTTTAAATTAAAGGAGGCTAGGTCTACAAGAGCTTCCTCTCCGATTTTGGCGCTTTGCAGTCCTAGTTCTTCATAGAGCGGCAGGTAGGATGATTTTGCCTGATAAAATACAGGGATACGTTTATCTTTATCGCAGCCGGCAATAAAATGCGTGATAAGCCGTTTCACGGCATCCGGCTTTCCTAGCGGGTCTCCCAGCACGATCCTCCGGTTACCGACGGAACGGTATACAAGGAGAGCCTCATAATTGGAATCCCAAAGCCATTCCTTATCGCCAAGGAAATATAAATGGGAGTGCGATTGGTGGCCGCAGCTTTTTAGCAGGTTTTTTAGGCGTTTTTCAGAAAGGTTATCGATCATTTGCAAATCCTCCAAATAAGCAACGACGAAGCAGTTGGCTGTGTCGAATATTGTCGTTCATTTTATTCATCGGCGTTTATTATACTTGTTTAAAGAGGAAATACAATATCCGTGAAAGAATAGTTGTGGAATCCGTATTATCTTTATTGCTAAGCGAAATTTTAAGCTATAATAAGCTCAAACGTTCAATTTTGAGGTTCCTCACTACTCTAAATTAAAGGGGATCGTGACATGAGAATTGCAAGACCTCCCTGTTAATCCTTAGGGTCATATCGTCCCCGACCGCCTCCGTGATTTGATTGCACATTGGCAATCAGAGAGGAGAGGGGCCGTTATTTATGGGCGATATGCCGAACATTTGGAAGCTATTCGTTATCCGGTTTTTTTCTAGTTTAATTCCCGCCTATGTAATCGAGAGGTTATTTTGGGAAGATCGAGGCATGACCATTCAAATGGTCGTATATACCGAAATTATTTTTGCGTTTACGATCGTTTTGTTTGAGGTCCCCTCCGGCATTATGGCGGATAAATGGGGAAGGAAGCACATGCTCGTCGTATCTGCTCTTCTGAGCTGCAGCGAGTTTCTTATTCTCGTGTTTGCCACGGAGTTTTGGCATTTTGCGCTGGTCGTTTTTCTGGCAGCGATTGGCCACTCCGCAAGCAGCGGGGCAGAGGATGCTTTGCTGTATGACTCCCTGCTCGCGAAGGGAAAAGAGAAGCATTTCGAGAAAATAGTAGGCCGTTTAAATGCTCTGGATACCATTTCGATTATTATCGCTGCCTTGTGCGGAAGCTTCTTGGCCAGCCGCTTTGGCTATGAGCTGAACTACTGGATCTCGCTCGGGGCAGTGGCCATATCCCTTGGCGTAACCATTCTTTTGGTTGAGCCGGTCAGGAACAGCCGCGAAGATGATGACGGGCCGCTGCCGATCAAAGCGTACTTAACGGATTCCGTGCGTTTTTTCAGAAGCAATCCCGGACTATGCTTGGTGCTGTTATCGGGAATGGTAACCGGTGCCGCCGTGAACTTTATCGATGAGTTCTGGCAAATTTATTTGGAGAGATTAAATATCCCAGTCGTCTATTTTGGACTCTTTTCGGCTGCGGTTTTCTTTCTCAGGCTGCCGGGCAATATTCTAGCTTACAAGCTGAAAAATGTGTTCAGCTACAGGGCGCTGCTTCTGGGCATTACGGCGTTTTTGACGGCAGGCTTCGTTTACATGTCGATTATGAAAGACTACAGCGGCTTGGCTGCCATGATTGCCGTCTGTTTGGCCGCGGGCATTATCGAGCCGCTTGCCGCGGGTTATTTGCATCATCGCATCGACTCGTCGATGAGAGCGACAATGGGATCCTTTCAGTCATTAGGCGAAAACTTCCTTCTCACCTTTACAGGCCTCGGATTCGGTTATTACTCGTCCCGATTCGATATCTTTGGCGGTTTTGGGTTCATCGCTGCCTTGTGCGGCATGTATTTTGTTTATTTTCTGCTCGCTTCCAAGAAGGTTGCAGAGCAAGAGTAGATCAAAAGAGCGAAAGGGGTCTTTCTAGATGCATATGCGCTAGGGGGCCTCTTTTTTATGTCAAATAAATGACGGATCTCCCCCTTGTTTTAATGCACCAATTTTGGGACAATAATAAGCAGATTATTCGTTTCGGCAGTATAGGCAGATTAGACTGGATTTTGCAGTATTGAAAAGAGGATATCCTATGAATAAACCATCTATATATGGATTAACGTTTGAGCAGCTGACGGATTGGCTGAAGGAACGCGGCTTTACCAAATTCCGGGCATCGCAGGTGTGGGAATATTTGTACCGGAAGCGCGTAACATCGTTTACGGACATGGTGGATGTAAAAGCGGAATGCGTGCAGCTGCTGTCGGAGCATTTTGTCATCCAGACGCTTACTGAGCATACAAGGCAGGAATCGGCGGACGGGACGAACAAGTTTTTGTTCAAACTGCAGGACGGCAACCTGATCGAGACCGTATTAATGCGGCATAAATTCGGATTATCCGTTTGCGTCACGACGCAGGTTGGCTGCAATATTGGCTGCAGCTTCTGCGCGAGCGGACTGCTTGCCAAGAGCCGGGACCTATCCAGCGCGGAAATTGTCGAGCAGATTATGCAGGCTCAGCTTCATCTCGACCGGATGCAGCAGGGAGAGCAGGTGAGCCATGTCGTCGTTATGGGCATTGGCGAGCCGTTCGATAATTTCACAAACATGACCGATTTTATCGGCGTCATCAAAAGCCAAAAGGGGCTTGCGATCGCCGCCAGGCATATTACGGTTTCTACAAGCGGCTTAGCGGATAAAATCAAAGAGTTCGCCGATTCGGATCTGCAGGTTAATCTTGCCGTATCCCTGCATGCGCCGAACAACGAGCTGCGCACACGCATTATGAAGATTAACCGGGCGATTCCGATCGAGAAATTAATGGAATCCATCGATTATTATTTGGAGAAGACGAATCGCAGAATTACGCTGGAGTATATTTTGCTCAAGGACGTGAACGACCAGAAGGAGCATGCGTTGGAGCTTGCCGAGCTGATCGGGAATCGCCGCAGCCTGGCTAACGTAAATCTCATTCCTTACAATCCGGTGGATGAGCATAGCCAGTATCAGCGGACGGACCGGGAAACGATTCGCGCTTTCTACGATATCTTGAAGAAACAGGGCGTCAGCGTCAGCGTTCGCCTGGAACACGGCACGGATATCGACGCGGCCTGCGGACAGCTCAGAAGCAAGCAAATCAAAAAATCAAAGGAGCTTAAGCTTGGCTAAATAAGGACGGCATGAAGAACATTTCCTATTCCGGGAATGTTCTTTTTTGCGTTAACGTGACAGCCTTCTTCTTCCATATCTTTTCTGTTAAGATGAACTTGCTGCTCGGGTTATTTTCGGTTAAGAAGGGTGTATAGACATGAAGAAAAAAGCGTTGGATTTACTCATCATCATGGCTGGAGCGCTTATTTTTGCACTCGCAATCAATCTATTCGTTATTCCGAATGAGCTTGGCGAAGGCGGCGTTACCGGGATTACGATTATTTTATATTATTTGTTCGGCTGGTCTCCAGGACTGGTCAGTTTAATTTTCAATTCCTTTCTCCTGCTGATCGGCTATCGCTTTCTGGACCGGAGAACGGTGTTTTATACGATTGCTGCGGTCTTGTTTCATTCCCTCTTTCTGTATTTGACCGAGGACTGGCGCGTTGTATCGGATGAAATAACGGTTAATGCCGTGTTTGGCGGTTTGCTCGGAGGGATTGGGATCGGCCTTATTATTAGGGTCGGAGGCACCACCGCCGGCTCGACGATTCTGGCGCGCATCGCACATAAGTATTTGGACTGGAATATCAGTTACGCGCTGCTGTTTTTCGACTTAATTGTCGCTTTCTCCTCCTATTTCATTATCGGGGCCCAGGCGCTTATGCTGACGATTATCATGCTGTATATTGGAACGAAGGTCATGGATTTTATTATTGAGGGTGTGAATCCGAAGAAAGCCGTGACGATTATATCCAAGCAGCAGGACAAGATCGCCGAGCAGGTTAACGTGGTCATGGACAGGGGCGTTACGGTGATCTACGGGCGCGGATATTATACGAAAACGCCTCAGGAAATTCTCTATATCGTCATTAGCAAGCAGGAGCTGAGCACGCTGAAGAAGATCGTGAAGGCAGCCGATAAGAACGCCTTTATTACCATTCATGATGTGCGCGACGTGTTCGGCGAGGGCTTTATTGATATTTCGAAGTAAAGGAAGCCGAATGAAGCAGCTGGAAGCCATCGCTTTTCGCATATTTTTGAAATATAGGGTAAGATGAGAGCAAGAATGCAAATGGGAGCTGTTTAGATGTCGAACGACGAAGTGATTTTGACCAAAGAGGGCTTAGAGCAATTGCAAGCGGAGCTGGATGATTTGAAATACGTAAAGCGCAAGGAATTGGCCGCCCGGATTAAATTGGCGATTAGCTATGGCGACTTAAAGGAAAACAGCGAGTATCATTCAGCGAAAAACGACCAGTCATTTATGGAAACACGGATTATTATACTAACTAATATGCTGAAAAAAGCCCGCGTCATCGAAGCAGATACCCAAGATCTCTCAAAGGTCAATATCGGCTTAACCGTTATTTTAAATGACATTGAGTTTTCAGAGAAAATTACGTACAAAATCGTAGGCACCGAAGAAGCCGATGTCGCAGAAAATAAAATTTCCTACGAAAGCCCGCTCGGCAAGGAGCTTCTTGGAAAAAGCATAGGCAGCATCATCAGCGTAAACGCGCCTATGGGCGTTATTAAATACGAGCTTCTTGAAATTAAAGCGTAATTATATATTCCTAAGGAAAAGGATGAGGGCAAAATGGGAAAGCAATTTGATGCCATATTACCTCAACATGAGGCGTTTATTCGCCAGCAGCATATTTTTTTTATTGGTTCGGCTCCGCTATCGGCAGAAGGGCATGTCAACTTATCGCCCAAAGGACATGATTCTCTAAGGATATTGTCCGCTAATCGCGTGGCTTATCTGGATTTGACAGGCAGCGGCAATGAAACCAGCGCGCATCTTGAAGAAAACGGAAGAGTGACGGTCATGTTTTGCGCATTCGACGGAGCGCCTAACATTGTGAGACTTTACGGAAAAGGTACTGTCGTACTGCCTGATTCACCGGAATGGGCGGCGTTATATCCGCTTTTTACGCCCATTCCGGGAGCGAGGCAGATCATAGACATCGCGGTGCATAAAGTACAGTCCTCTTGCGGATACTCGATTCCGTTTATGTCTTATACAGGCGAACGCGACACCCTTCAGCGCTGGTCGGTTCAGCAGGGAGAAGAAGGCCTTAAGACGTACAGAAAAGAGAAGAACCAGAAGAGCATTGACGGCATGCCAACGACTTTAAGTTCCCTTTACGAATGATTTGCGAGGAATAGCTAACAATATAACAGGCTATTCCATTCGAATCATTTAAGGAGAAGGTAACTATGAAGAGCAAATTTCTTATCGCCGCTATTTTGTGCGCGACAGTCGCAGTCAGTTCCGCTCCGTTAAGAGTCCAGGCAAGCGAAATGGATCACCGTCACGGACATGAGGGCTATGCAAGCCCGGCAGCCGTAAAGCTGAAAGAGGACTCGAGAAAGCTGTGGATCGAACATGTGCTATGGACTAGAAATTACATAGTGAGTGCATTGGCGGGGCTCGAGGATAAGGATGTCACGCTGAAGCGGCTGCTTAAGAACCAGCAGGATATCGGGAATAGCTTTAAACCGTTTTACGGTGAGGCGGCTGGGAATGAGCTTACTGTGCTTCTGCAGGAGCATATCGCAATTGCAGGCAAATTAGTAGGCGCCTTAGCGAGCGGGAATCAAGCGGATGCAGCAAAATACAACAAAGAGTGGTATAGAAACGCGGATGATATTGCGGCATTTCTAAGCAAAAAAAATCCGAATTGGTCCGAGAAAGCGCTCAAAGACCTACTGTACGTTCATTTGCAGCTGCTCAGCGAGGATGTGGCTGCCAGGCTGCAAAAGAATTGGGAAGCGGATGTAGCGGCCTTCGACAAAGGCGAAGACCATATTCTGATGCTTGCGGATGCCCTCACGGAAGGCATCATTAAGCAGTTCCCTCAAACCTTTAACTAATGGAACGTAATAAAGAAAAGAGCTAATCCGTCCATGACGGATTAGCTTTTTTTATGGCGAAAATAGGCGAAAACGACAGCATCGCCTCCTATACGAGCCAGAAAAGCAGGTTCCGACAAAAATAGATGAGAAAAGATTAATGAGCTATGGGACTCTAGCTTGATGTAAACTAACACTAAGTATGGCAAAGTATTACTTAGGAATGCATAAAGCTAAAAAACGAACATAGGAAGCTAGTTTTGTTTCCCAAAACTTTTCTAGGAGGAAAGCGATTATGAATTTTCATTTCTTTGTAGGCAACGATAACGGAAACAGTGAGCATGATCTAATTATTGACGGTAAACTGGTTCAGCAGCCGAACGTAAATTGCACGGTGGACGAGCTCCCATGGAGCGAGGAGCAATCGCCGGAAAGCTTTATCAAAAACTTGCAAGACCAGCTGGTCGTCACCATAGATTCGCCTGCTGCAAGACCGGGAATGTACTATGTCGGGAAGTTTGCCCTGGAGAGCGGAGAGATTTTGGACAACCTTCAAATCGGAATTGATCTGAAAAGCGATATGGATCTCCCGGTTATTAATACGCTTGCCCAAATCGCGGCGATGGCTGTTCAGAAGGGCTATGAGGAAGAGAAAAAAATTCCTGAACAAATTGATGTAGAGGTCGATATGGCAACCGCTTTGCCGGTCACCCAGCATACGGATGAGACCTCCACGAAATTCGAGAAGCGCTTCACTACGGGCACGCATCACGTAACGGTGCATTTGGGCATTCAACGCGTAGCCGTGAAGATCGTATTCCCTTTTGCCAAGGTCGTTCCTGAGGCCACGCCGGTTATTTTCACCCTGCAGAAGGATGCGGCTGGCGGCTGGAGAGAAGGGGATATCTTTGATGATTTCCTTCAATCCTACGGCATTGAGAAGAAATTTACCGGCAGCTATTTTAAGGATAAACGTATTCTGCATGTGGATATCGGTGACGGCTCCACGGAATACCCAATTACGGAAGGCAATAAATTTTTGCGTCAATTCGTTCATGGCAGCCATCACGGTGCTGGCTATGCGATTGAAGAAGCGCTTCAGGAGTTCAATCGCCTCATTCACTTGCCGGACAGCCCGCGTCAATTTTTCAGCGACGTGATTAAAAATCCGGCTCATAAGTATCACGCACGTGCGCTTAAGACGCTGAAGAGACCGCTTGAGAGCCAGGTTAGGCAAATTGTCCAGCATGTCAAAAAACAGCTGACCAAGGCACGTAACGAAATTGATTTGATCTGCGTATACGGCGGCGGTAGCATTCTCATGCGCTCAGTCTTATATGCACAGCTTAAAGAGCTCTGCACGGAGCGCGAAATGCAGCTGTTGTATATTCCTGCCGAGTATGCCGTACAGCTTAATGCGATGGGGCTCGATGCTTTTGTACGTGGCAAAATTTATGAGGCGCTCAAAAATAAGGCGGTTCAACCCGTATAAGCCTCATCAGGTTAACTTTGGGCATATTCTAACGGATTTTGGTAGGTGACTGTAATGAAAAAAACTAAGCTGCCCGGTGAAAATATCAGCTTGAAAACAAAAAAGACAGAGGATCCATTGGTCATGCAGTGGCTGAATACGCAGTCCAACCTCATGGATTCTCTCCGTTATTTGGTAGAGAACGAGATTGCGTTAAACGGCGTTCGGAATTTGCAGGCATTCGTACCCATGGAGAGAAGCAGACTGCAGAGCTCCAACTCCCCAGTCATACCGCAAGAAAATGAAGCTCGTCCTCAAGTTTCTGCCGGCTTGGAGCAGATGGCAGCCGCAAAAGAAGAGGCTCCTGCTGCTCCGGTTGTTCCTTCAGCCGAGCCAGCGGTAGAGGAAGAATTCGATGATGATGATATTGAAGCCTGGAGTTAGACGTGCTTAAGACCCTTTGAAACGTCGATTTTAGAACAATAAAATAACACTAAGTATTACTTAGTATTCCAAAGCATCATTAAGTGACGTTAAGTCACTCTTAGTGGTGCTTAGGAATTCTATTTTCACTTTATCGAGAAAATTCTGGGAATTATTTGCTTTAAAAATGTAGTGACAAGACATTCATTTCCATATACGATATTGGTACAGTGGAGATTTATGGAAAGGAGCATCAGAGATAAACGAGCAAAAGCCATTTTTTTATGAAAGCGCTGTAAACTTTATTGTTATTATTGTTTGTTGGGTTATGGTTTTTATTCTGTCGGCAGGATTCATGATTGAATTTTTTAAAGGGACGCGCCCGCTTTCTTTTGTGCTGCCGATCATTTCCGTTGGTTATATTTCGGTCATTGCAGGCACTTTTTTTTATAGGAATAACCCACTCACAAGATATGTTAGGGTCGCCACCTTTAGCGGTTTTTTTATCATGTATGTATTTACTTTAATGACAGCTACGACATCCGTAACGTTTACTTTTGTATTTCCCTTAGCGACGTTATTTTGCATGTATGTCGATCGTTGGTTTATGTTCATCGTGTGCTCTTTTATTTTGCTGTTAAACGGTTTGTATATCGGAAACAAATTATACAGCGTGAGCAAGCAGGAAATCGGTGAGGCCGCCTATAACCAATTTACGACGACTATGCTTATCCATAGCTTTGTTTTGCTGTTGTTTATGTCCAGCTTAATCGCAATCGTTTACGTTTTCCATCGGCTTAGAAGAGCCATGGAGTATAAAGTGCAGGAAGCGCATCATGCCAAAGAAACGGGACAAAAACTGTATGCGCAAGCTACCATTGACGGTCTGACAGGCGTATTCAATCGCAGGCATTTTGTGGAGAAGGTAAGAGAGCAGCTTAGCGGAACAGGCATTTCCTTCTCATTGCTGCTTTTGGATATCGATGATTTCAAAAAGGTGAACGATGTACACGGCCATTTGGCTGGTGATCAGGTGCTTATTACGTTCTCTAATTTACTGCGGCAGGTTTATGCGGACATTGGAATGGTTGGCAGAGTAGGCGGCGAGGAATTTGCGGTATTCCTGCAGGGAAGAAGCGAGGACGAGAGCCTGGCATTGGCTGAAGGCTTGCGTGAAATGCTGGAGCAAACCGGGATCGCGATAAACGGGGAAAAACAGATTTCCGTTACGACCAGCGGCGGTATCGCGTATGCGGACAGGAGCGGCATGACCTTCGAAGAGCTGTTCCAGCTGGCCGATAAAGCTCTGTATACCTCGAAGGATTCGGGAAAGAACCAAATCACGAAGGCGCAGCCCGTCTGCATTTAATAAGGGTGTTCGTGTAAAACGAACACAAAAAAAAGAAGGAGGGCAAGATGCCCGCCTTCTTTTTTGCGTGTATATTAGTACGCTAGTGCGAATAGTCCGTGGATATGCGACAGGTAGCGGACATTACTTGCTTCCTTCATCAGGGATGCAGGCAAGCCTTTCAGTTGTGTCGCGTTTCCGCCGATTGTACCCACGCCGTCTTTACGGCCCAGGCTTCCAAGTGTTCCGGAGAACACAGGAACGAATTTATCCATTACGCCGCCTTTGATTTGAACCGATAGGTTGTAGCCTACTGTTTCGCCCATTTGCCAAGCAAGCTGAGCCGTAGGAGGATAAGGACGGTCGCCGCCCTCAGGGAATACGACTGCACAGTCGCCGGCAAGGAATACATCGGCATGTGAAGTCGATTGAAGAGTTGGCGTAACGGTCGAGCGACCGCGGTCCTCTGCAAGGCCGCTGCTGCCGACTACCGGATTGCCTTTTACGCCGCCTGTCCAAATGATGGTGCTCGATTCGATCGTGCGTCCGTCTTTAAGCGATACGGAGCTTTTTGTTGCCTCAGTGATAGCTACGCTCGTAATGAAGTTTACGCCGCGTTTCTCAAGGCTTGTTACCGCACGGTCGATCAATACTTTCGGGAAGATTGGCAGAACGGCAGGGCCAGCTTCTACGCAATATAACGAAATGTCATTGAAATCGATGCCTTTGCTGCGGCATACTTCTGGAAGTCTGTCAGCGAATTCGCCGACAAGCTCAACGCCTGTCAAGCCGCCGCCGCCAACAACGATCGTTGCGTCAGCTTTGTTGCCTGATTTTTTATAAGCGTCAAGGCGCTCTTCCACATGCTTGCGGATGCGGTTAGCATCGGCAACGGATTTAAGAACAAGGCTGTTCTCTTCCAGGCCAGGAATACCGAAGTAGTTTGTTTCGCTGCCCAGTGCAACAACAAGCGTATCGTACTTTTGTACTTGGCCGCTCGCAAGAACGACTTGTTTATCGTTTGGTTTAATTTCTTTCACCGAATCAACGATGATATTCACTTGCTTGTCGCCAAGAAGCTTGCTCAGCGGCAGCGCAACGGCTTGCTCAGCGATCGTGTCTCCGGCAAGTCTGTGCAGCTCAGTGATGATTTGGTGAGTAGGGTAACGGTTAACGATTGTGATGCTTGCTTCTGCTGCAGTCAGGTGCTTGCGGGCTGTTAGAGCTGTAAGAAGACCGCCGTAACCGCCACCAAGAATTAATATTTGCTTCGACATGTTCATCCTCCGTTCGTTCTATGCGTAATCAGTATATTATGCTTTTTCGTTTTTACGTTCAGACAGCACGCTAAGGAATGCTTGTGCAAAGCGCAGCGTTTTTTGTACTTCCGGATCCTTCAGCATTTTCAACATAGCGAACAAGCCAACAGAAGTGTTAGCCGCTTCTTGCGAACGCTCGCCAGCCTCGATTGCTGCAGTTGCGATCCCTTTTGCTTTCTCTTGAACCGGTTTGACGAATTCACCGATACCTTGAGCGAAATCGTTGATCAATACTTTGTCTGTAGCGATGTTTTGCGCAAAATCATACGCTTTGGTCATTAGTGTTACCATTTCAGCTAATTTCGGAAGGTTATCCACGAGCACAGTCAGCGACTGTTGAACCTCCGGCTTCATTAATTGATCAAGTACATCTAACGATTGCTTTTCTTCAGCCAGGCTTGCTGCTACCTCTTGTCCAGCAGATGGTTGTGACATTATAGAATGTCCTCCTTTGCGTTAATTTGAAAGTAAGTTATGGTCTCAATTGTGCCATTCGCTAGAAGCGGGCGTACATCCCTAAAGTTTGTTACACTTTTCACATAGTTTCTCAAAAAGATGACTGTGCGTTAGTAACAGCCTTACCCAATATGCTTGGAGAAGGATGAGTTAGCGAGCATGACGTAATCGGATTGAACCCTTTGTTTCTATTCTACATCGTTTTCATCAAAAGTTAAAAAGAAATTTAATACTTTTGGCAAAAAAATATTGCATTTTGTTATCAAGGACAGGCGGATGCATGCATTTTGTCGATATTAACACCATTTATTGGTTATTTGGTTGTTGCCGGATCGTTGATGAGTTTGCATCCCATGCCAAATATGCGCGAGTGCCCTTCCATAAGATATGATGAAAAGAGCCAATCGAATCCTCAAACATGATAAAAAATGACGAGCAAGAGGAGAAGGAGAACCATGCAGCCGTTTACACAGAGAGTCATCGCCATCATTCAAGCCATTCCGGAAGGGAACGTTATGACTTATGGTCAGATCGCGGAGTTAGCCGGAAGCCGCAGAGGCGCAAGACAAGTGGTCCGGATTCTGCATTCGCTAAGCGGCATTCATAATCTTCCCTGGCACAGGGTAGTTAATGCAAAGGGCGAAATTGCAATTACGGATGAAGAAGCCCGCTATATGCAGATTCTTTACTTAAACGAAGAGGGCGTTGCAACGAGCGGGGATGGACGGGTGGATTTGGGCAAATACCGTTATCACGCTGTCACCGATGAGGAAAGCTAACCGCTTGGCATCAAGGGTTAGCTTTTTTTTGCTGCTCAGCAGCCACAGCTTTTTTATTAAATATCTCTGCGCAGCGCCTTTAGGACATCAATTTCAGTTGCGCGGCGGGCTGGCTGCATGCCGGACAAAATAGCAATACCGATACTGATTGCTGCAGAAACCCAGATTAATGTCATAGGAATATAGCTGAAAACAAAGCCTGCAGGCTCGCTGTCCTCATTTTGACTGCTTAAAAGGATTGGAATCAATTGGTTTGCCGCAAAGCTGACGAGAAAAGCGACTGCCGTTCCGATGAGTGTGCCCGATACTCCGATAAAACTGCTTTCCAAGAGGAAGATGCTCCGAATCGAGGAAGGCGCCGCTCCGATCGCTTTCATGATGCCGATGTCCTGCGTTCGCTCGGTAACCGCCATCGTCATCGTATTATAAATGCCGATTGCTGCGATCAGCACCGCGATTGCGCCTACGAATAGAAGGCCCAGCTTTACGAACAAGAATATCGAATCGACCTTCTTCAGCTCGCTCGCCACGGAGTAGGCATTGTAGCCATTATCCTTAATCGTTTTGGCGATACGAGTGACATGCTGCATGTCTTCCGCGTATACAAGCACATTTTGATAATGATCCAGAAGCCGCTGCTCCTCTGCAGGCAGCAAGGTGATTACCGATGCGATCGCGCTTTGATCCATGACTACGCTGTAATCCTGCAGCCATTCCTTAGCGGGTTGCTTCAATATGCCAACGACCACAGCATCTAGCGCGATTGATTGGGTTTCTTTAATGGCTGCATCGGCTGGCTGCTTCAACGTAATCTTTATCGACTTATTTAACAAACGGTCCGAGTAGGGTTGAGCTGGTTTAGACGGTAGACGCAGCGATTCTGCAAAGTGATAGCCTACGAGTATTTCATGCTCGTTTGTCGGGAATCTTCCTTCGGCAAGCTCCAGCTTGCCGTGCTGCTCCGCCTCCATGACCGTAAATACAGGTGAATGTTCAACAGCGGCAGCGTAATCGTCAAGAGCGTATTGCGTATTCAGGCTAACCATGTTCTGGCGTACAACGGACTCAACATGGGGAATGCTTTGAAAAAATTCAATATCATCCTGAGAATAGAGCGAATCCACGCTGTTCTCATCGCCGCTTGCGACGGTTTTTCCATAAATCGATACTTCCGTAATTTTACCGTTGGATGTGATCTGCTCCGTGATGCTCTTTTGAAAGCCGAATCCAATGGAAGAAAGCACGACTAGAAAGCAGCAGCCCATCGCCGTGGCCAAAACGGTCATAAACAGCCTCGATTTGTTTTTCTTCATATTTTGACGCATAAAATCATATTTATCTTTCCATTTCATATGCAGCTCTCCTTTCTAACTGACCAATTCTCCGTTGTGGATCGTAACCGATCGGTGTGCGATGGAAGCGACCTCGGCATCATGCGTAATCATAAGAAACGTGGTGCCCCACTGTTGATTCAAATGCCGGATAAAGTCCAGCACCGTTTGTTCTGTCTCGCTGTCTAAGCTTCCCGTAGGCTCATCCGCCAAAATAATCGAAGGACGCAGCACCATCGCTCTCGCAATTCCGACCCGCTGCTGCTGTCCGCCTGACAGCTCGCTCGGATAAAAAGATCCATAGTCGCTCATCCCTACGAGCTCAAGCGTCTCCATAACCCGTTGATCGCGTGCCTTCTTGTCTAACCCCTTTAAGGTAAGAGGCAGCTCAATGTTCTGGAACGAGGTCATGCTGGGCATCAGCTGGAAGCTTTGAAAAATAAAGCCCATATGGTCCAGGCGAAACTTTGACCACTGTGTCTCATTGTACTCCGTGACATTTGTGCCGTTAATGGTAATGGAACCGCTGGCGGGCTTCATATAACCGGCTGCTAAATTTAGCAATGTTGATTTACCTGATCCGCTCCGCCCGAGGACGGATACGATTTCTCCCTTAGCTACCTCTAAATGAACGTTGCATAATACTGGGACGGTTCTCTCATTTCCTTTTCTACCGATTTGAAACTGATGGGATAGGTTTTGAATCGCTATCAATCGGATATCATCCTTTCTATGCAAATCGATTTTGCAGCATATTATTTATAAGGAAGACGCCATTTTTTCTGAAAATGTAACCTGGTTCAGGATAGCAAGTCCGGTTACGATTAACATTTTCTAATAAAGCCTAAATTGAAACCGCGTTTCCGAACCTTTATTATGGTATAGACCAATCGGAAGGGAGAGAAGAAACATGACTACTGATATTTCACCTGGCAACGTACGCAATTTCACCGTTTCTACTGAAATCTTTTATAATCCAAACTTGGATATCTATTCGCAAATGATTTATATCGTACTTAGCTCAAGCACTGCCGATTCCGCATCGCTCACCTTGGATGAGGTTGCTAAGAAGGGCCGCATGACGACAAAGCTCGCGATAAAAGCCATGCAGGCATTAGTAAACGAACAGCTAATTCCACATAAAGTATTCCGTAAAATGATCGGGGAGTTCCAAGATGACCGTTTGTCTTGGGCAGCCAAAGGCTTGCTGACTTATTGCAAGGAGCATAAGGAGATTACGCTGGCGGAGCTGCTGGCGCTCTCGGACCAATCGGGGGAAGACGAACAAAGCATCCGCAAAGCCTTGATGGAGCTGGAGCGGAACGGTTATTTAGAGGAGTTTCCGGATCTGAGCAAGCTGACGTATTCATAAAAATAGCAGGACATATGCGGCATGGAGGCCGGATACGTCCTGCTATTTTTTTGCAAATGCAAAGGTCCTTAATCCTTGCTCAAACGCTCAAGGAGCGCATCCCCATTGGTGCCAACCTTGACGTAGGCAAAATGAGCATTCCGTTCGGTCTCGGTGCCGGTGCCTTCTGGGACGAAATACGTTTCAATGCCGTAATAGATGCTGTCCCAGCCGTTAGAGATGCCGTTTATGACGATCTCATTGCCCCTTATCAAATCTCCGGTTTTGTATAAACGCTCAAATTCGTACACGCCATTATCGCCCCGAAGGAGCACAACCTTGATTCGCCGAGCGCCTCCGAGCGCTTCCATCTCCTTAGCGCTGCCTGCCGGCGTCGTAGAAATGCCATAGTTGAGCCGTACGTAATCACCCTGCAGCAGAGATCTCGGGTCGAGCGGCTCAATCGCCAGCTTGACCGAGGCGCCGCTCGAGAGCAAAGCTTCGCTCGTTGCGGCATGGTACCCGACGTAACCTAGCTGCAGCGCAATAACTACGGCGATTAAAATCGGGCTTTTGCGCAGCAGCCGACTGTACGAGTCGGTGCCCTCAGGCACGCTTGCGCGTGTCCGGTATGCGTAGATATACGTAACCGCAATGGCAACGACGCCTAACAGGGAAAGGGTGATCGACTTGTGGAACAGCGTCCAGAACAAATCGTAATATTTGTACGCCAGGTACATGAACCAAAACACCAAGCTAACTGCCGCTTCGAAGACTTTGCCGCGGTGGACAAACAGGAAAGCTAACGCGGTTACGACGATAAAATTAATAAGATTAAACAGCTCGTACGAATAGGGGAAGATATCATCCATAAACGTAAGCCAAAACAGCAGAAGCAGCATGAACGGCAACCCGCATTCCCGGAGAAGCTGCCTTTGGACGCCCTTTGCGAGCAAATGGTGGCTGGCATAGATGACGGCATTCAGGGCCGCCAGGATCAGCACGATAAAAGAATAGGCGTGCTGGATGTATTCAAACAGCTGGAAAAGCAATATGGCCACATTTAGATTGATTAAAGAGTAGATGAAAAAATGCTGTGCCCGCCCATGCAGCTTGAACCAGCCTGCCGTCGTGACGGCTAAGAACAGCAAGGTTAAGCCTGCCAAGTCGATCCAAGCGATCGCAATCATCCCTGCGGCATATCCGATCGTAAGCACCGTGTAACGGATAACGGCGTTTAGGCGGGGCAGTAAGAGCATGGGGAGCACGAAGAGCAGCGAAATTACAAACAGCGCATGCTGCGGTTCAACCTCATCCGAAGCGAGCAGCACTAAGCCGACTAGAGAAATGCTGCCGATTAAGACGCCGATAACGGTAACGGTTGCGGAGACGATTTTTCCGACGAGGGCACCGTGGTGGGTCTCGGCTTGCGTGTTCTCTTCGCTCTTTTCCGTGATTGCGTCACGCGCCCCCAGCTTGTTTAGAAAACGGAAGAAAAAGAAGTTTCCGGTCAGCAGCACAGCGACAAAGAGAAGGCCGAAAACAAAAAAGGAAGTCGAGGCATGCTCCGAAAGCAGCTCTAAAAATTTAAATACGGCATATGCCGATGCGGCTAGCGCGTTAAGCGTAAGCATAACCTTATCCAGACGAATCTTGATAAAGTAGTAGAAGCCTAATGCGATTGCAGCTATGCATACAATATTCATCCATGGACCGGATACCTCGTACTGCGTGGAGTTCGTTAGGACGAGCACCGAAATATGGAAGACAACAAAGCTGGCATATTTCAGAGGCGCGGAAGAGAAACATTTGGTTTCAATTAGAACGAACAATATGAGATTAATAAGGGCAAACATACAGCCGATCAGCCAAATTTCGTTGTCGCTGCGAACGATATAAAGCGAGCTTGGGAAAAAGTACTGCCACAGCGTCAAATGGACCAGCGCATAAGCCAATACGTAAAATGGATTAAAGCGGGTAATAAAAGCCAGCAGCAGAGCGGGAATCGACCATACGAGAAAGAGCTCGTAGCTGTCGGCATGGGAATTATAGATTTGATTCAGCAGGGCAACGGCTGCGCCGAACGAGATACAGCCTCCGACTAGAAAAATAGCGGACAAAAAAGAATGGTGTCCGAGCATGATCTTCATTTTGGAAAAAACGAACGCAGCGCCGTAGAACAGGACCATGATGCCTGCGGAGGCAAGAATTTTATCGGCGCGGCCGAGACCGCCCCAATTGGCAGCGAAAAAGTAGATGATAGCAGCAAGGAGCAGGGACACGCCCATGAGGAAGCCGACCCGTGTAACATTTAATCGCAGCATTGGACTCACATGCCTTTCTGGTTGGTATGTCTTGTATTATAATGACCCAATCAAAAGCGAACTAGTACTCACTTTTTGTAGTACTGCGCTGGGCCGACATGCTCGGACGCACCCGTTAACCACCCAATGAAGGCGTTTACTTGTCAAAAAATATTTAAATCGACAAATTTCAACAACGATTTTATAATGATGGTACAAATAGACTACGAAATGGTTTTTATTAGTAAAAAGGCAAGATTACATATGGGGTGGGCGGCTATCATGATCAACATCATTAAGAACATTCAAAGCGCTGTTAAAGAGAAAGACGAGCATTTATCCGGGCGGGATCGCGACATGGTTAGACGGAATTTTGTCGTGCTGCTTGCACTATCTTTTACCCTGGCTATCACGTTATTAAGCGTCTTGGCCTTTATCGGCAAAGGGGCGGTGGATTCCGGCACCCTAAATATTATTGGCCTGCAGTTCGCGACAACGGCTGTGTATGCGTTTTTGTATTTTTCCCGCAAGTTCATTCCTTATATTTCTTACTTGGCCATTATCGGTTCGGCTATTAATTCATTCTCCTCCATTTTTCAGACTCCGAGTATATCGAATACGTTTTCCATTTTTTATTTGCTGATTGTTTGCGTTATATTTATGAGACTGTGGCCGCTTATCCTAGGGCTTACATTAGGCTTTGCCGAGCTTTTATACATATTGATCGTACAGGGCGAGCAGCTCAAGCTTGACGAAGCGACTATCCCTACATACATTATTCTCTATATTTTAATTTCGGGGCTTCTTTTTGGTCTCATCGGCGTGACCTCGCGGATGATCAAAAGCATGGAGGCGTCCCGTGAGCAAGCGGAACAGCTGTCTCTGCTGCAGGAGAACCAGAAGCAAAACGTGTTGGACCATGTGAACGCGGTATCGGCGCATCTGCAGAGCGTGTCGGAGGCTGGCGAGGACAATAACTACTCCTTCGTGGAGATGAATATTGCCTTTCAGGAAATATCCCGCGGCGCGACAGATCAAGTGGATTCTACACTGGCAATCAGCGATTCGATCCAAGATATGAATGTGTTGGTTAATCAAATGTCCGATTCCATTGACGATTTGCTAAACAAAACAAGCGATGCCGCCGAACAAGCTGAACAAGGCAAGAACCGCATGTTGAAGCTGTCGGATACAAACGCTGCTTTTACGCGCGACATTGAGTCCGTAAATGAGGAAACGTCTTTGCTTATTGACCGCTTAGCGGAAACGAGTCAGTTCAGCGCAACGATTCGGGATATAGCCAATCAAACCAATCTTTTATCCCTTAATGCAAGCATAGAAGCCGCGCGCGCCGGCGAGCATGGCAAAGGCTTTGCCGTCGTGGCCGCGGAAATTCGCAAGCTTGCCGATATGACTGCCCAAGCGGCCATCTCCATAACCGAACAGCTGACCCAGTTCGCCAGCCAATCGGAGGCTACGCGCAGCAAGCTGAGCCAAGCGGCGGGCAGGGTTCGTGAGAGCCATGAGATTACGGAGAACACAAGGCAGTCCTTTGAAGCGATAGCCGGCGCGGTGTCGGAGCTTAATACGCTAACAACCGGTTATGGAAGCTTAATGCACAAAATCAGCTCTTCCTCCGGCGTTATCGCGGATTCCACGACTAACCTGGCCTCCATTAGCCAGGAAGCATCCGCCACGCTTGAACAGCTCTCTGCGACGCTCGATACCCTTTTGGTGAGCAACAAAAGCAGTCTGGAACGGGTGAAGGAAGCAGAAATGAATTTGCGCAGCGCTGCGGAATAAGAAAAATCAAAAGCTCCTGACAACGGCTGTCAGGAGCTTTTTGGGCTGTCATTTGCATTAGAGCGTAAGCAGCTCACGAGGGAAATGCGAATTTGGATCACAACCATGCAAAAAAAGTTTTTGTGGCAGCGCCGACTGCATCCGAAGCGGGTTTGAACATACTAAATCAATAAAGGAATCCAAAGGGTAGTTATTGTGCTATCCTTAAGAGTGCGAGTGAAAAAACTAATAAAACGTAGAAGAGGTATATAGATGAGTGAAATAAAGTTTGCGGATTATTCCTTAAGCGATGAGATTGTTCGAGCGCTTGCGAGCCTGGGCTACGAGACGCCTACCGAAGTGCAGCGCGAAGTCATACCGGTAGCGCTGGAGAAGCAGGATTTGGTCGTTAAGTCCCAAACGGGCAGCGGCAAAACGGCAGCCTACGGCATTCCGTTATGCGAGTTGGTCGATTGGAACGAGAACAAGCCCCAAGTGCTTGTGCTCACGCCTACTAGGGAGCTGGCCCTTCAGGTTAATGAAGACATTACGAATATCGGGCGCTTCAAGCGAATTAAGTCGATGGCGGTTTACGGCAAAGCCCCTTTTCATATCCAGAAGGCGGAGCTCAAGCAGAGAACGCATATGGTCGTAGGAACGCCCGGCCGCGTCCATGACCATATCGAACGGGGCACGCTCCCAATCGAGCGCATTAAATACCTGGTCATCGATGAGGCGGATGAAATGCTGAACATGGGCTTTATCGAGCAGGTACAGTCCATTATCGAGCAGCTGCCGACAGACCGGGTGACAATGCTGTTCTCGGCTACGTTCCCGGAGGATATTGCGAAGCTGTCGCATAAATACATGAATGATCCTGAGCGCGTCGAGATTAAAGCTGAGGGACTAACGACAGCTACGATCGAGCATTCCGTTATCGAAGTGAAGGAAGCGGACAAATTTGCCCTGCTGCAGGACGTGATGATTGTCGAAAATCCGGACAGCTGCATTATTTTTTGCCGCACCCAGGAGAATGTAGATCAGGTTTTCCGTCAAATGGCGGAGCTGGACTATCCTTGCGACCGCATCCACGGCGGAATGGAGCAGGATGAGCGTTTTGAAGTGATGAATGCCTTCCGCAGAGGGCAATTCCGTTATCTGATCGCAACGGACGTGGCTGCGAGAGGAATCGATATTACGAATATTACGCATGTCATTAATTTTGATATCCCGCTGGAGAAGGAGAGCTATGTCCATCGCACGGGCAGAACCGGCCGGGCAGGCAAGACCGGGAAAGCCATCACCTTCGCGGCTTCAAAGGATGCAAGGCGCTTAGCCGAAATAGAGGGCTACATCGGATTCAGCATCCATAAGGCCAAAGCGCCGTCTGAGGAAGCGGTAGACCTTCGCCGGGAGGCTTTTGAACAAAAGCTCAATATCGGACCGGTTCTCAAAAAGGACAAGCGCGAGCAGCTAAATAAGCAGATTATGAAGCTGAACTTTAACGGCGGCAAGAAGAAGAAGCTTAGAGCCGTTGATTTCGTCGGAACGATTGCCAAAATCGAAGGCGTGTCCGCCGATGATATCGGGATCATTACAATTTTGGATAATGTGACGGATGTTGAGATCCTGAACGGCAAGGGGCCGCTCGTGCTTGAGGTTATGCGAAATACGACGGTCAAAGGCAAGCAGCTTAAGGTTCGCAGGGGAAATAAGTCATAGCTTCATGGATGCTGCACAGCTGATAGTGAGGAATGGACTGGCATGCAGCTGCAAGCATCCCCAATAGAGATCGGGAGATAATTATGGAAAGCGTTGTTTATCAGGCGGTTATGCTTGCGGCGGCGGTAGTGACACTGGCTGCAATGTTATCCATCGTTTATGTAAGCTGGCGAAACGGGATCTCTCCCATGCCTGCATCGGCGCCGGTGCGGCGGGAGATTGTTGCGGTGATGAAACGGCTGCCGGGCAGCGGGATCATGGTAGAAGCGGGGTCGGGCTGGGGAACGCTGGCGCTGCAGATCGGAAGAAGCTGCAGGGGCTGGCGTATCATCGGAATCGAAAATTCAGTTATCCCCATGTGGATATCTTTTTTGGCCGCCAAACTCGAAAATCGGGCCTCTGTATCGTTTATTAGGGGTGATTTATACACATATTCCTACCGGGATGTGGATAGGGTTGTGTGTTACCTTTATCCGGGGGCGATGCGGCGTTTGAGTATCCTATTTCGGGAGCAATTGAAGCCTGGCGCGCAGGTGATCAGCGTGTGCTTCGCGCTTCCGGATTGGGAGCCTGAGCAGGTGATTATTTGCCGCGACATCTATCGCACCAAGATATACATCTACAAGGTTCATTAACAAATGGGAAAGCGGGTCGACCTTATGAAAACGGACCTGAAGGAGCTTTTTGGCGATATTGATATCTATTTGTTTGACCAGCTGCTGAAGGGGCGAATCACGAAGGAGATGCGAATTCTCGATGCCGGGTGCGGCACCGGACGAAATCTCGTCTATTTGCTTCGCAGCGGCTATGAGGTATTTGCGGTCGACCGCTCCGAAGCGGCTATTCAAGAGGTACAGAGGCTGGGAGCCGCCTATGCGCCTGACTGGCAGTCGGATCAGGCAAGGGTTGAGCCTGTCGAGCAGATGAGCTTTGCGGATGCGAGCTTCGACTTTGCCATCAGCAGCGCGGTTCTGCATTTCGCGGACAATGAAGCCCATTTTGAGCAAATGGTGAATGAGCTTTGGCGCGTGCTGGCGCCCGGCGGCAGGCTGTTCGCGCGACTCGCTTCCTCTATCGGCATGGAGTCCGGCATGCAGCCGATCGGCGATGGGTGTTATCTGCTTCCTGACGGAAGCAGACGTTTTCTTGTGAATGAGGAGCGGTTACAAGCGCTGACCGGGCGGCTGGGCGGACAATGGTATGAACCGCTCAAAACGGTTATCGTAGCAGGCAAACGGTGCATGACGACCTGGTGTATCCAAAAGCCCGGCTGACGGATAACCGCCTACGTTTGAAGCCACCAAATCCCCGCGCATTCCGGCAGATGAACGAGCCCCTGCTCAGCTGCCCGGTCAGCCAGCTCATCGCCAAAGAAGAAGCGGGTCAGCTGCTCCGCCTGCTCGGGACTGTCGAACATATAGTCGGTTCGCATCCAGCGATGCGAGAAGCCATAGTCCTTCTCCAGCGCAGCGTAGTAGCGCTTCAAGAAGGCGGGGGGATTCGGGGTTTCGAAGCCGGTCCCCATCGTCTCAAAAAGAATAACCGTTCCCCCTGGGCGGAGTACGCGTTTGATTTCACCCATAACCTGACGGATGTTCTGCTCCCACTCAGGCAGCTCGTCGCTGCCTAAATAACAAATGCTCCAGCCTGACACGATTAAATCCGCGCTTTGATTCTCCAAGGGAAGACTGCGATGATCCGCAACGCTCGTTCTCCAATTCGTATGTCCCGCATGCCGCAGCCGCTCTGCCGTAACTTGCAGCATCGCTTCCTGCGCATCAAGCGCGATAACCGATCCCGCCTCTTCGGCCAGCACGGCTGTCAGCCTGCCGGATCCGGCTCCAAGATCAACGACATCCAATCCTATGACCGGTCTGATGGCTTCGATAGCGGGTCTCAAATTCGGCTGCTTCGCGATTAATTCATGATATCGCTCCGCTTCGTTCAAATAAATTTCGTTATGATCCGGCAATGATAGCCCTCCTCCATTGGGTTAGCGTAATGCTACCTCCCCAGCATAAAGGTGTACGTAACGTTAAAGTCAATAGCGCCAGCAAAAGGGCCAAACTATTGGCTCATTCCATTTCGCAGATTTTCGATGACATCGCTAGCGATTGGGATATTCAAATTTTTCAACGCTAATAAGACCGAACCGATTACAGGCGATAGCTGTGGCTTCGCCACGCGGTACTGCTTGCGGTTTCCGTGCAAAAGCCGCTCATTCAGCCGCTCTAAGAAATAAGGGCTGTTCGCAACGCTGCCAATAAAGGTGACGGTTACCTCGCTGCTTGCGAAGGATGCGGCAATCAGCTCTATGCCGACTTTAATTTGATCAATGGCGCGGCTGCACACGCGGATAGCAGTGGAGCTTCCTTGCGCCGCCGCAGCTGTAATAGCCGGGGCAAATTCGCCGAACTGCTTATCGCGTTCACGGCGATCCTCGGCAAATCCTTTTTTGGCGGCGGCTGCCAGACCGTCAATCGACGAAAACTGCCAATGCGCGAGCATCGCCTGCACAAGCTCCTGATCGGTATCGTCCGTATTGCCGGCTAATATTTCATAAACGGCATCATAGGCGATGAACCGGGCAGCGCTGGCGGCATAATGGTGAAAATCATAATTGCGTATGAATTGCCCGTCCTCCGTTATTCCTACAATAATGGACCCCGTGCCGGCGATAACCACGATGCCGGGCTCGCCCAACAGGGCGCCCGCGTGGGCGGAAACCGCATCGTTGACATGCCATTTCGGGCAGGTTAATCCCGGCAGCTCCGTTAGAGGAGTAATCCATTCCAGATCATTCGGCGCATCGAATCCGGCAACGCCGGCGACAAGCGCCTGCACATGATCATGCGCTTGATTGGCTTGGCGCAGCGCATCCGCTATGGCTCCTTGTACATTTTGAACGGCGTTCTCATCCTTGTAAAAGGAAGCGGAGCCCCGCTCGGTATAAGAAAGAACATGGCCGCGCAAATCGCAAACCATGACGCGGGTTTGTGTTCCGCCCCCGTCGATTCCAATAACAACCCGCTCTTCGTTCATAAGAAACCCCCATGAAATGCATGTTATAACGGATAATGATTGCTTAATATATTACCTCAAATTACCATATAGGAGAAGCTTCGCGGAATGGGGAAAAGATACTCGATTCATTTAAAGCCGTCGTTTAAATTGCGTTTAAACAAGAAAGGTAAAGTAAGAAACGTGGTGGAGAGAATAGAGAAACAGGAGTGATACCGATGAACGATAAAAAAAGCAATGTTAAGCGATTCATAGGACTCATTATGGAGACGAACCCTCCGAAATTAATGCTGTCCGTGGCGGTTATACTTAGCGTAATTACGACGCTTGTAGGTTTGACGATTCCCTTATTTACGAAAAACATGGTCAACGGCTTCTCGCTGGGTTCATTAAGCACGATACAAATCGTCGGCATGGCTGCGGCTTTTATCGCGCAGGTTGTGTCTGGCGGCGTTTCGGTTTATTTGCTGCATTACAGCGGCAACAAAATCGTTTCGTCGATCCGTGAGCGCCTATGGAGCAAGCTGCTGCGCTTGCCGGTTCCGTACTATGACAACAAGTCTTCCGGCGATACGATTAGCCGTCTCACGAACGATACGGCGCTGCTGAAGGGCCTTATTACGGAGCATGTTACCGGCTTTTTCACCGGCATTTTGTCCATTATCGGCGCGCTGTCGATCCTGTTCTACATGAACTGGCAAATGACGCTGATCATGCTTACCGTATTCCCGGTGGCTGCTTTAATTATGGTGCCGATCGGCCGTAAAATGTACAGCATATCCAAGTCGACGCAAGCGGAAAACGCCAGGTTCACCTCGGTCGTGAACCGTGTCGTCTCGGAGATTCGTTTGGTCAAGGCATCGGGCTCCGAGCCGGCCGAGTACGAGCAGGGGCGCATCGGCATTCAAAATTTGTTCGGCTTTGGCTTAAAGGAAGCCCGCATGCAGGCGCTGATATCGCCGATCGTCTCGTTTATTATATTATTGCTGCTCGTATGCCTGATCGGCTTCGGCGGCGTGCAGGTATCATCCGGCGCTATGACGGCGGGAGAATTAGTCGCGTTCATCATGTATCTGTTCCAAATTATGCTGCCGATCACGCAAATTTCGCAGTTCTTTACGCAATTTCAGAAGGCGATGGGCGCGACGGAGAGCATTATTGGCATTATAGAATCGGAAGAGGAGGACCAGGACAGCGGCAAGGCTGTTACGGAAATGAACCAGACGCTGAAGGTAGAGAATGTTTCCTTCGCGTATAAGCCGGAGGAGCCGATCCTTCGGGATGTAAGCCTAACGATCGAAGCGGGCAAGGTGACGGCGCTTGTCGGGCCAAGCGGCAGCGGCAAGACGACGCTGTTCTCCCTGCTGGAGCGCTTCTATGATCCGAACTCCGGAGCTATCCGGCTGGGCAGTACGGACATCCGGGATGCTTCGCTGCGCTCGTGGCGCAGCCAGATCGGCTACGTTTCTCAGGAAAGCCCGATTATTGCGGGGACGATAAGAGATAATTTATGCTATGGCTTGGCCCGCGGCGTAACGCAAGAGGAGATAGAGCAGGCTGCCCGAATGGCGTATGCGGACGGATTTATCGAGGCATTGCCGAGCGGCTATGAAACCGAGGTTGGAGAGCGCGGCATCAAGCTCTCCGGCGGTCAAAGGCAGCGGATAGCGATTGCCAGGGCGCTGCTGCGGGATCCGCATATTCTGATGCTCGATGAAGCGACCTCGAATTTAGACAGCAAATCGGAAGAGGTCGTGCAGGACGCGCTCAAAAATCTGATGATCGGACGGACAACGGTCGTCATTGCCCATCGCTTGTCGACCGTCGTTGACGCGGACTCGATCGTATTTCTAGAGAAGGGCGCCATAACCGGCGTCGGCACGCATGAGCAGCTGTATGCCAGCCATACGATGTATCGCGAATTTGCCAATGGGCAGCTCCGGATGGATAAAACAGCTTCATAAGCGAGGAGGGGAAGAGATGGGCTACTTGCTCGTTGTAGACGACGACCCGCATATCCGGGAGCTTGTCCGCGTTATTTTGCAGAAGGAGGGAATGCTCGTGCAAGAAGCGCCAGACGGGCAAGCGGCGCTCGCCCAGATGGAGAAATTGCCGGCTGATATGGTTATTTTGGATATCATGATGCCGAACATGGACGGCTGGGAGCTGTGCAAGGAGCTGCGCAAGCAATACGACATCCCTTTGCTGATGCTGACAGCCAAAGGCGAAATGGGCGATAAGCTAAAGGGCTTCAATCTGGGTACGGACGATTATTTGGTGAAGCCGTTTGACCCTGCGGAGCTGACCGTCCGGGTTAAGGCTCTGCTTAAGCGTTACCGGATCGCGGTATCGCAGCAGGTGACCGTTGCGGAGCTGATGCTGGATCGCCAGACGTATGAGGTGAGAGTGAACGCGGAATACACGACTCTTCCCCCGAAGGAGTTCGAGCTGCTGTTCATGCTGATCAGCCGCCTGGGGCGTACCTTGACACGGAACCAGCTGATCGAAGCGATCTGGGGCTATGATTTTGACGGCAACGAACGAACGCTCGACGTTCATATTAACCGGCTGCGCGAGCGGTTCGTGGCATGGGATGTCTCGATCAAAATCAGCACGATTCGCGGCTTAGGCTATCGGCTGGAGGCTTTGAAATGAAGCGTGGATTAACTAAAATCGAGATAGTGCTGCGCGTCGCAGGATCTACGGCCATGGTATTCATCTTCAGCGGCGGCGCTTTCTCGCTTGCGTATTGGTTAACGGATTGGTTCTATGCGACCCATGCGGTGGATTTGCCTGAATATGTTTTGCAGCTCGTGAACTGGGGACTGGGGATCCTCATCTTAATTTTGCTGGTCGCGATCATCAACTTGTTTACGCATTCGAAGCAACGGGCCGTTTGGATCGAAATGATGGATGCGTTAAAGCGGATGGCCAAAGGCGATTTCAATGTGATGCTCGACCGGGACAAGAAGTATCACGGGCAAATCGGCGCTTTCATAGAGTCCATTAACGATATGGCCCATGAGCTGAAGCAGGTTGAGCTGCTGCGCCAGGAATTTATCTCGAATGTATCGCATGAAATTCAATCTCCCTTAACCTCGATCCGGGGTTTTGCGAGCACCTTGCAGCGCGAGGACCTCAGTCCCGAGGAGCAGCGGCATTACTTATCCATTATCGAAATGGAAACGACGCGCCTGTCCAAAATAAGCGATAATCTGCTCAAGCTGACCACGCTTGAAGCCGAGCAGCAGCAGCTCGATTCGAAGCGCTACCGCCTCGATACGCAGCTTGAGCATATCGTGCTGGCTTGCGAGCCGCAGTGGCTGGAGAAGGAGCTGGAGCTCGAACTCGAGCTGGAGGAAACCGATATCGTGGCCAATGAAGAGATGCTCAGCCAGGTGTGGGTGAACCTCATCCATAACGCAATCAAGTTCACTCCCGTACAAGGGAGCATAAAAATCGTTCTCCATCGGATGCCCAATGAAATCAAAGTAAGCATTGCCGACAGCGGCATCGGAATATCCAAGGAAGATCAGCTGCGGATTTTTGAGCGCTTCTATAAAGGAGATAAGCAGCGTACGAGAACAGCCGACGGGAGCGGGCTTGGCTTGTCGATCGTAAAAAAAATCGTGGAGCTGCACCGCGGCTGTGTTACGGT
This sequence comes from Pristimantibacillus sp. PTI5, assembly GCF_048572955.1. Taxonomy (GTDB): domain Bacteria; phylum Bacillota; class Bacilli; order Paenibacillales; family Paenibacillaceae; genus Pristimantibacillus. The sequence continues at coordinate 2,949,891 of NZ_CP183886.1, read as the reverse complement.
ATCAAGCCGGCTGCATGAAGGCTCTTCGTTCGATGTTTCTCTACCGGCGGAATAGTCACTTTGCGTGCACGCGATGACTGCAAAAAATGAATCCTTATTTATCTTCCATATTTTAAAACTCTTCGTTTTGTTTCAAAGCGAGCAGATGCGGTTATTCTTAGTTATATCACAACACAGTCGCAACACAGAAAGGGGAAGATGAATATGGGATTCTTATGGACAATCATTGTCGGCGGGGTAATTGGTTGGTTAGGCGGTTTATTAGTAGGTCGTGACGTTCCTGGCGGAATTATCGGAAACATCATCGCCGGTCTTGTCGGAGCTTGGTTAGGTACCCTTCTTCTTGGCTCATGGGGACCAGATGTAGGCGGATTCGCTCTCATTCCAGCCATTATCGGAGCCATTGTGGTCGTACTGATCTTAAGCGCCATTTTGCGAGGAACAAGAAGAGCATAGGTTGGCTTTTACGCAAACTTGATAAAACCGTTGTTGAAGTAGTAACGTATACTTCAATAGCGGTTTTTTCTGTGTGTATAAAGCGAAGACGGAAGAGGTTGGATAAAATGTTCATAACGATTGGTATTCTCGCTGCTTTTGTTCTTGCTGTCTATTTGCTGCTGCAATATTACCCTGCGTTCGGGGCCAGGCCGTCCAAGGAGCGGCGGCAGCAGCTGAGCGGATCGAAGCAGTACGCAAGCAAAAAGTTCATAAATGCGATTCCTACCGTGATGGAAACCACGACAAGAGAAAAGCTGAAGCTGCTTATCGCATTCATTAGAGGAAATCCCCATGCAAAGCCAGGTAAGCCGATTGCCATCGAGCGTATGAGCGATGACTATTTAAAGCGCAGCGGACAGCAGCCTAAGCTTACCTGGTTCGGCCATTCCGCTGCCATGCTGCAGCTGGACGGAAAAAATCTGCTGCTTGATCCGATGTTCGGCAATGCGCCGTCCCCGTTTCCGTTGATTGGCGGAAAAAGATTCAATAGCAAGCTGCCATTTGAAATCGAACAGCTTCCGGTGATCGATGCGGTACTGATTTCGCATGATCATTATGACCATTTGGATTACGGTTCCATTGTAAAGCTTAAAGATAAGGTTAAGCGGTTCATCGTTCCGCTGGGCGTGGCTCCGCACTTGGTGATGTGGGGAGTCAATCCGGCCATGATTGAGGAGCATGACTGGTGGGATGAGTTTGAGTATGAAGGACTGAAGCTGGCTTGTACGCCGGCGCGGCATTTTTCCGGCAGGAGCCTGACGGACCGTGACGCGACGCTCTGGTGCTCTTGGGTCATTCATGGACGCGAGGCAAAGGTCTTCTTTAGCGGAGACAGCGGTTACGGTCCCCATTTCAAAGAAATTGGCGAGAAGTACGGACCGTTCGACCTTACTTTAATGGAATGCGGCCAATATGACGAGCGCTGGGCCGCCATTCATATGATGCCGGAAGAAACCGTTCAGGCTCATTTGGACGTAAGGGGAGCGGTCATGATTCCAATCCATTGGGGCGCTTTCACGCTGGCGCTGCATAGCTGGACTGATCCGGTAGAACGGGCCGTGAAAGCCGCCAAGGAGCGCAACGCAAAAATTTCGACTCCGAAAATTGGCGAGACCGTGCTGATTCAAGCGGCATCCTATCCTTCAACCGTTTGGTGGAGGTAAGAAGAGTAAGCAGCAAACAGCCTGCCGGGGTTTCCTGGCAGGCTGTTTGAGCTAGGGTTAGACGGGGACGATTGCGGAATGCTTGTTATCCCAGCGCCATGGAGGATCATGCCCTTCCAGCAGCACGCCGCCAAACCATTTATGGATACCGTTTAACTTTGCCCAATCCTTGCGATTCCCAGCGACTTCAGCACCCAGCCCGGTTAAGCTTATTTTGGAATGGAGGAAGCTTTGGGGCGAATCGTACAAGCCGGGAATGCTGATGCTGCCTTCGAGGGCAATGAGCGGATGGGACCCTTTCGCGAGCTGCCGCAGGCAAAACCAATACTGAGTATCGCCCATTCCAAGCACATGATGCTTGTCGCCCGTTTGTTGGAAAAGCAGCAAAGGGGTGTCTGTTCCTGATGCAAGCAGCTCCAGCGTCGTTTGCTCGATGATGCCAAGGCCGTTTCGCACGGAAGGGTAACGGGACAAATGCAGCTTGAAGGCGTCTTCCAAGAAAGGAAGGGAAGAGGTATCCTCCTGCAGCAAATCGGAGATTGCCGCGGGTGTCATGGCCGTGTAGGCCTCCCATGCTTTTTTGCCTAACGAGAGCTGCTCGGCGCTGACTTCTTCCCAGGTATTCATGAGAGTGGACAGCTGGGCAGCGGAGAGCTGGCCTAAGCCGTGAAATAACAGAATGCCCGGGAACTGATTGATGCTAAGCAAATAAAGCTTTGTATTGCCTAAGCTTTGACCAGAGAACCAATGCAGCAAATAGCTTAGCATGGTCTGGTCAAACAGATCATGCTCGAACCAAAGCACGATTTCCTCATGCAGATGGAAGTCCGCAAGCCGTTTTTCCTGTGCTTCCGCGGATGTCTGCCATTCCTCTAAAGGGATGCCGAAAGCTTCCTCCATGTATTGGCCTCTCGCGATTCGGTTTTCGGGCAGCTCCTGCCGGAGAAAGACGGGCCCCTCCGTATACATTTCCCTCCATACGAGAACATCGCCCTGAGCGCCTGCGTCCTTCAGCTTATTTCCAACCGAATCCCCATTCACAATATGCAGCATTGTTTCGCCTCCTTATAGGTTGATATTGGCGGAAACGAGGCGTTCTTGCAACCTGGAATTCGAATGCAATGCCGTTCACGTAAATAAAGTCTTATTCTTGCGAAGCGTCGTGAAGTTAACGGGCAGGAAAGCGGGGAATAATTGAAGAAGTATGGATATAAGGCTTCCAATCAACAAAATAATTTCACTTTGAAGCGATAAACCGAAGGCAGAAGGGAGATTCTATAACGATGTATGAACAGAAAACAAAAGAAACCGACCACAGCGTAATTGAATTTATCGATAATGTAGAGAATCTTAAGAAGCGCGAAGACGCCTATAAGCTGTTGGATATCTTTACGGAAACGACAGGCTATCCCGCGAAAATGTGGGGACCCAGCATCATTGGTTTCGGCTCATACCATTACAAATATGAATCCGGACACGAAGGAGTAGCACCGCTGGCTGGTTTCTCGCCTAGAAAAGCAAAGATAAGCTTGTATTTTGCGACGGGAGATACTGGTCGTGATACGCTGCAGCAGCAGCTCGGGAAGCATACTTCAGGCAAAGCCTGTGTCTATATCAATAAAATAGCCGACATTGACGTTGAAGTTCTGAAAGAGATGATTAAACAATCCGTTAAATTCCTGAATGAGGCCTATCCGGATCATTAAGCGGGCAATCAAAGACTATTCAATAAATGCGCGGCAGAGCTGAACCTCATGTTTGGTTTAAGGCTGCCGTTTGAATTTTATGCAAGCCGTAAACACGAGTGATTGTCGTTCGGCCGCCGGAACGTCTGAGCTTTTATCCAAGCGGAAGGATTACGAAACGATAAGAACAAAATCATTTTTATAAAAGGTGTTGACAGCAGCTTCAAAATGTATTATCTTTAATTCAAGATAATTAAATTAAAGATAAATGCAGCGCGGAAGGGAGTGATAATCATGGCAAACGAAAAACAAAAACAAAATGATTCATTAGATCTCTTCATTGCGCTGTCCAGAGCGACCCAATGGGTGAACGCGCATGCGGATCGCGATATACGCAAGAACGGCTTAAACCGGACGGAGTTTGGCGTGCTGGAGCTTTTGTACCATAGAGGACCACAGCCGTTGCAGCAAATTGGCGAGAAGGTGCTGATGAGCAGCGGAAACATCACATACGTCGTGGATAAGCTGGAGAAGAAGCAGGTGGTGCGCCGCCGGGCATCAACCGAAGACAGACGCCTCATTTATGCCGAACTGACTGATCAAGGCAAACAGTTCATAGAGGATGTGTTTCCGGCGCATCAAGCAACGATCGAGCAAGCGGTAGGCGGACTTTCGCCGGAAGAAAAACAGCTAGCGAGCAAGCTGCTGAAGAAGCTGGGGAAATTTGCGCAGGAGCATTACAAGTAGCGCAGCTTATTTTGAACTTTTGCCTCGAAGGACGGCGTCAGCATTTTACGCCTGTGGACATCAGCCCTTTTTATATCAAGCAATCGGTTTGCTGCAGTCAATGGAAGCAAACAACCGTTAACGCTTGTCCAATATCTTTAAATAAAGACTCTTTAATTCGTAATAAAAAATAGAAAAAATGGAGGAATTTAAAATGAATATCGCATTGGGATTGTTGGTCGTTCGTTTGGTTGTCGGTTTGTTGTTCGTAGGGCATGGCGCGCAGAAGCTGTTCGGTTGGTTCGGTGGTTACGGTCCAAAAGGAACGGGCGGCTGGTTAGAATCCATCGGCGTTAAGCCGGGAGTAGCAATGGCCGTTGTTGCCGGTTTGATGGAGCTTGTGGGCGGGATCTTATTCGCAGCAGGGTTGCTTACTCCGTTTGCCGCAGCGCTGATCGTACTCACGATGCTGGTTGCTATCGTAAAGGTGCATGGACAGAACGGGCTTTGGGCTACGGCTAACGGATATGAATATAATCTCGTGCTATTAGCCATTGCTATAGGTGTTGCATTAACGGGAGCGGGCGATTATTCACTAGACGCAATCATTCGTTAATCGGAAATTTCGTAGGTTACATGGCTTTCAATATTATATAAAATAAGGAGTGTATTAATATGACAACTCAAACGACAGGTATTCACCATATTACTGCTTTTGTAAGAAACGCACAGGTTACCGCAGATTTTTACGCAGGAGTGCTTGGACTTCGGTTAATTAAAAAAACGATCAACTTTGATGCCCCTGAGGTATATCATCTGTACTTCGGTGATGAAATCGGCAGCCCAGGCACCATCATTACATTTTTCCCTTGGGAAAATTCACGCAAAGGCAAAATTGGCGGCGGCCAAGTCGGTTACACAACTTATGTAGTGCCGGCAGACGCCTTTGATTTTTGGAAAGAGCGGTTGGCTAAACTGCATGTTGAATATACGCAAACAACCAGATTCGGCGAAAATTACTTGCAATTCGAAGATCCGGACGGCTTGAAACTTGAGATTGTAGCCCGTGAACAAGGGGCGAACAGCAAATGGGCATTTGGCGGCGTACCGGCGAATAAAGCGGTCAAAGGCTTCGGCGGAGCTATACTGTACAGCACGGCTCCTGCCCAAACCGCAGAACTGCTCGTAAAAGTGATGGGGCTGGAGAAAGTCGGCGAAGAAGGCGGCTACGCCCGTTTTCAATCGACAGGAGATCTAGGTAATCTTATCGATGTCAATATCGAGAGCATGGAGCCTGGCCACGGCGGAGCGGGAACGGTCCATCATATTGCTTGGCGGGCAAAAGATGACGCAGAGCATGCGCTTTGGAGAAGCCACGTGGAAAGCAATGGCTTCCAGCCTACGCCAATTGTTGACCGGCAATATTTTAACGCGATTTATTTCCGGGAAACGGGCGGCATTTTATTCGAGATCGCGACGGATCCTCCAGGCTTCTCCCGTGATGAAGAAACGGAGCACTTGGGCGAGAAACTGATGCTTCCGGAATGGTATGAAGGGCACCGCACACAAATCGAGCAACTATTATCGCCATTTGAAGTTAGAGTATTGGAGGATGACAAATGATGAAGCATATTTTCAAACAAGGTTCGGATCAAGCTGCGCCAGTACTGCTGCTCTTACATGGCACGGGAGGCACCGAGCGGGATTTACTCCCGCTTGCCGAACGGTTATCGCCAGCATCGTCTGTGCTCAGCGTCCGAGGCAACGTGCTCGAGAATGGGATGCCTCGGTATTTCCGCAGGCTGGCTGAAGGTGTATTCGACCTAGAAGATCTTCGGTTCCGGACGAAGGAGCTGAATGAATTTCTGGACAGCGCCGCTGCAGAGTATGGCTTCGACCGCAGCAAGCTTGTTGCGGTTGGTTATTCCAACGGCGCGAATATTGCGGCTAGTCTCCTATTCCACTACCAAGGGGCTCTAAGCGGGGCGGTATTGCATCATCCGATGGTTCCGATCCGCGGCTTAGAGCTTCCCGATCTGACCGGTGTTCCTTGCTTTATCGGCGCAGGATCAAACGATCCGCTGTGCACGCCGCAGGAAACCGAAGAGCTTAACCAATTGCTGCAAGGAGCGGGCGCAAACGTTGCCGTCCACTGGGAGCCGTTCGGCCATCAATTAACGAGCTCCGAAGTGGAAGCCGCTGCAGTTTGGTATAAAGAAGCCTTCAAGGACTAATGAATTCTAGCCTATTGCCGCAAAAGGAGGTCTGTTCGTGAAATCCATCGATCCCGCGAGCCAGAGCGTACAGGACAATTATAAGCTGCTCATCGGCAGTATCGTGCCAAGACCCATCGCCTTCGTTACGACACGGTCCAGCGAAGGGGTGCTGAATGCAGCGCCGTTCAGCTTCTTCAATATCGTAACCGCGAATCCGCCGATGGTAGCGGTATCCGTACAGCGCAAGCCGGACGGTCTCCAGAAGGACACCGCCAGAAATGCCGTCAGCGCAGGGGAGTTCGTTGTCCATATCTCGGATGAGAGCTACATCGAAGCGATCAATGTAACGGCAGCAATTTTGCCGGCGGAGGAGAGCGAGGTTGCGCTTGCTGGTTTAACGCCCATAGCCAGCGAAGCTATCGGCGTGCCGGGCGTAGCCGAGGCGAGAATCCGGATGGAATGCGTGCTGGAGCAAGCACTCGCGCTTGGCGGCAATGCGGATTCGCCCGCATGCGACCTATTGATTGGCCGAGTCGTCCGCTTTCATCTGGATGAGGCTTTGTACGAGAATGGGCGCATTAATGCCAAAGCATTAAAGCCGGTCAGCCGCTTGGCTGGCAGCGATTATGCGAAGCTTGGGGAACAGTTTTCGATTGAACGGCCCGTTTAAGATCTTGAACGCCAATTTTGATTCCTTCGAATAAAACAAAAAAAACGGCAACTGCTGCAGCGATGCGACAGAGCCGTTTTTTGTTATAAGTTATGTCCCGGAATGCTGATGATACCAGTCATTGGCTTCCTGCAGCACTTGGGTTCCGCCAGCCGTCATAAATGCCTGGACGAAAGCATCAAAATCCTCCAACGGCTTCTCGCCTGTGATGAAGGAGATATAGGCTTTGTTTTTCAGCTTCATCAATTCCGGTCCATTCTTGATTAAGGAGGGCGTGGCAATTGCCAAAGCATTGTAAATGCCGTCCTTATCGAGCCCCAGTGTCGAAGCCCACTGCTCTCTTCGTTCTGTAGGCATCAAAGGCACAGTCATTCCCAGATTTGCGCCAATCGTATTCTGATAGCTGAACATCTTGTCATACGGAGGCAGCACGATAACATCTTCCTTAGAGTTTCCGGCCCATTCCCAATGCTTCTTTTTAATCCCATATTTCATTGCGTTATATTCATCCAGGTCGGGATTTGCGCTAACGTAGTCAAGGATCTGAAGAATCGTCTCCAGCTTGCCCGGCTCTTTGACGGCGTTAGCGCCGATAGCTGTAAAGCTCATCAGCATATCATAGGCTTTGGAGCCGCGTTTGCCATCAGGCCCGCTGAAGGGCTGACCGAAAACAATGCGCGCTTGCTGATTTTTAGCGGTTAATTCCTTTACGTTAAATGCAGCTTCTACCGGAATCTCTTTGCCATTTGTAGGATCATTCTGTTCATAGGTCAAATAATCGCCGTTTTGAATCCAATGATAGTAATTGCCCATGGAGGTCATGCCGATCCTTCCATTGATGAAGGCATGGGACAGATGTTTGTAGCCGCCCTTGTTCTCCCCCGTAATAAACTCCGGATCGATGACGCCGTCCGCATACCATTTGCGAAGATATTGCAAAGCCTTTTTCATTTCCGGCTCCGACGCGCCGATAACCATGCTCCCGTTGTTCTCTCCAAAATAGAGCTGGTCAGCAAAGACGATTTGCCCAAATGCGCCAAAGACGATATTCATCCCTTCAATGGACAAACCGTAAGTATCCTTGACGCCGTTGCCGTCCGGATCCTCATTTGTGAAGGCATAGATCACCTTTTCAAATTCGGCTAGCGTCTGAGGAACGGGCAGGTTCAGCTTATCCAGCCAATCCTTTCGGTATACGACGGGAATGCGATAAATGTTCGTGGGATTGACGATAGGGATGCCGTAATATTTCCCGTCGATTTTCCCATAACCTTGGTAAGCCGGCGCATTTTCCCTGATGGCCTTCATAAGGTTTGGGGCGTTCTTCTCCAGCAGCTCCTCCGGAATTTCGGCCAGCAAGCCTTGCCTTTGATATTTCAGAAGATCCTGCGGCTGTCTGATCCTGAACAGATCAGGGATTGCGCCCTGCGCCAGCTTCATGTCCAGAAGCGCTTCGTATCTATTGTTCTCCAAATTCCAGACGTCCAGATCGACGTTAAACTTTTCTTCTACGTACCGAACCATCTCCGCATCCTCGGGAACAGGCAGATTCTGATGCATCGTCCAGGAAATGTTGTACCGTGGGATGCCGGAAGATACCGGGGCCCGCAATTCCTCTGTATGGGACAGCTGTCCCGATCTCATATCGCAACCGCAGACGATGCTTAACAATACCACTGCGATCAGGGCTGTGATATGCCGTAATTCCTTCGTTTCCATGATTAAACCTTCCTTAAATCAGGATTCCGCTTCCGTTGGCCGGCCGAGGCGACTACGCTTGTTTAACCGTATTGCGCAAATAATTTCCTGGCGTACAACCGTACATTTCCTTGAATTTCTTAATAAAATAAGCCGCTGTCCCATACCCAACCGTACTCGCTATTTGTTCAATAGTCATATTATTTCTCTCAATTAACGTCTTGGCCCTTTCCATTCGTTGGCTGGTAATATAGTCGGTATAAGTGACACCGCACTCCTCTTTAAAGAGCTTGCTCAAATATTTGGGACTGATAAACACAGTCGAAGCCACCGTCTCGAGAGACAGGTCCTCCGACAGATGGTCATGGATATATTGTTTGGCAGACTCAATACTAGAGACGGCTCTTTCGCTATTCCGTTTCTCCATGTGTGCGATAAAGGTGTTTATTGATTTCAACAGCCAATCCTGATAAGACCGTATATTGTGTAGTTCAGTATACTGATGATAGAGATCCAAATTGCCTTGCACGGGGTGATGATAACGGACGCTTTTCAGATAATCGGAGTAAACGAATACGGTATTTGCCAGAATAAAGTGGCAATAATCGGCGGAGCAGGTTCCTTCCCGCATGGCCGTGACCAGTTGCTCGACAGCCATTATGACCTCGTGAGGCTGGCGGGCGTGCAATTTTTCTTTGAACTTGAGGAGCATGGACTGCGGGATTTCTTCCGCGCTGTTCTCGCGATCCAGGAGACTGCGATCCTTCAGTATAGCTGTTTCCGGCATGAAATACCCGTATTTCATTAAGATCTGTGCCTCAAGGCAGCTCTTATGAACATCGCTTACTTCTTGTACCCAAGAACCCCATGCGATTTGAAAATCGAGCTGGAACTGCTGCTTACCTTCCACAATCATCAGATGGGAGAGCTGCTCCATAAGCGCTTCGCTCACTTGATTGGCGCAAAGGACGACAATCATTTTTTTATCCGGAAGCTCTTCGGCAATAATGTGGGTTTCCGGCAATGACGCAGCCTCCAGCTGGTTAATAAGTCTGTATGCCATATACTGCCTGTTGCCGGAGCTTAATCGGTCAAAAGCCTCGCCTGAATTCATGATCATACAGCAGTAATGACTATATTTCTGAGAGATGCCCAAGAGCTGGAGCTCATCTGCCAATTCCTCGCGGGTATAGCTGTTGTGAAGCATTTTCATTAGAGCATTGTGCTTGATAATCGGATTGTTGGCCTGCAGGGTATCCTCCAGAGTACTGACTTTATCGTTCAGCCTAATGAAGGCATTGTCAATAAGTCTATACTCATTTATTACTTGCTCAGACGTATGGCCTGGCAAGCCCTTTACCATGCCAACCAGCCGTTTGATCGGGCTGTAACTCGCTTTGGCGAGAATCCCGGATAATACTATTCCGATGAATATGGCCAACAGACAGATGCCAAGCATCAGCTTTTGCACCAAATACAATTTTTTATAGAAAATACCGGAAGCTTCAACGCTATATATCTTCCAGCCTGTCGACGGAAGGGTGTGATAGGAAACGACATGAGAAACCTGATCAAGGGTTTCGTTAAAGCTTCCTCCCCTGTCCTCCGACTGGGACATCCGTTCCCTGCTCATGCCGGAATCGTAATGGTTGCGCAGAGCTGAGCCGCTCTTATTTGAATCGGTAATCGTGCTTCCGAGACTATCCCAAACAAACGTGTTTTCAAATTGTTCCGGCATCATATTCTGAATAACCTCGCTAATTGCGTTTTCCTTCACGTCAATTGCAATGATCAGGTCGCTGTTTTCACCCGAGCGCTGAAAGGGATAGGTACGCGCATAAGTAATCAAGGCATTGCCGCTGTCGCCGGGAATGCTGGAGAATATATCTTTTGGTATCTGCCGGGTTTGCGTCCACAAGCTGCCTTGCTTATTGCTGCGCATCCCGTCGATCCAGTCCGCTAGAAATAAGGCCCCGTCTCCCTGATCGGCATTGAATTTCAACCCATAAACCGATGACAGCATAATATTCTGTCCGGGATAATACAAATGCACCGCTTGCACGATGTCCGATTTGCTGGTCACTTCCGACTTAAGCAATTCCTGTAGATCGATCGCTTTGCTAAGCTTGGTTTGAAAAGATAAATCGGCAAATAACCGTATATCTACGGTTTTGTCGACAGATAAATCAAGATAGATTTGCTGGACTCTCTGAAGCACCGACGTTTCAATCGCTTGGGCTGTATTTTCAAGAATCAGCTGATTCTTGTTTCGCAGCTCCTCCTTGTAGTTCCTCGAGAAATAAATGTAGAAGACAGAGCAGAGCAAGAGAACGATAACCAGCACAATGGCTACATATGAAACTGCCAGATTAGCAAATACCGAGCTCCATTTTTTCATGGCTTACTCCCTCCCCCCACCGCCTAGATTATACAACACACATTGGACGGACTTATACACATTAATCAAATCTTAACATGAGGGTTTAATCGGGCTGAAGTGCAAAACGATTCATTTTTTAAGCGCTTACAATTATTCGTTTTTCCGCTCAACGTGAGGGAGAAGCCTGGGTTTTGGTCAATAGCATACGATTCTTATACTATTCGGAAATTGTTATATTGAACGGCTGTGCGGCCTGGTGCTAAGTTGAAATCGACTCGAATTCACTTTCAGTTTTCGAAAGGATGATGTGAAGAAGGCAGCTGCTGACATAGGATAGCGGTTCGTCTTGGATTCAGAGCACGCTGCCGCTTTCTGCAAAGTATCCGGTTAAGAATAAAAAATGAATAGGAGTAGATTCGTTTGAAAATCAAACCAACAAAAAAGCTATTATCTTTCGCTTTGGGTCTTACGTTGCTTTCCAATACCGTAGTTGGCAATGCTGCAATGGCAGCATCCAACGTTTCTTCTATTGAATTGCCGCCGACTCCAGCATGGGGCCATTTTGTAGACAGCTACAAAAACAACAACTCCGCCAATAAGACGGTGGAATCCAACCCGTCCATCGGCATTCTTTCTGGATTTCTGGAGCTGTGGACGCCGGGTACAGCCTGGGATAACGGCACCAAGCTGAACAGCAGCGTGCTGGAAGCCAACATTCAATACGTGGCTGATCTTGCAGCCAGCCGTACGGCTGCGGACGAGACAAGAGCCTACTATGTTGACCGAAGAAACCAATCCTACGGAGCAACCGAGGGTCTTGGCGCTCTGGCCGATGTGTATCGTTCGAAATCGGGCACGTACACCACGATAACCGATATTCCGGCTGATGCAACGACAACAAAGTACAACGACGGCAACAGTACGAATAAAGCCGGCGATTCGAATTCCGAGCTTGGCAAAATGGTGGATTTGATTGGCACGCTGCGCGGCAACTACGCTTCAACAACGCCGGCTAAAAACTTTTACAACTACATGCGCCCGTTTCGCTGGCTGAACGATACTTCTGTCATTGTGCCAACGCTGGTTCCTGCCATCAGCACGACACCGGCTACGGACGGCGGCTTCCCGAGCGGACATACGAACGCTTCCTATCTTGCCTCCTATGCGCTGGCTTACGCTGTGCCTGAACGGTTCCAGGAGATGCTGACGCGTGCGTCGGAGATGGGGAACAGCCGGATTGTAGCGGGCATGCACTCGCCGCTTGATGTCATAGGAGGTCGCGTCATGGCAACAGCCTTGGCTGCAGCTGCTCTGGCAGACCCGGATAATGCCGAACTTAAGCAGGCTGCTTATGACCAAGCGCATGATATCCTGTTGAAGCAAGCGGGAACATCGGAAGAACGGTTCGGCAATTATGAGCAAAACAAAGCGCAATTTACTCAACGCCTGACTTACAGCTTCCCGCAGATTAATGCGACAACAAAAGCGATGGTTGTGCCGAAGGGCGCCGAGGTGCTGCTGGAAACCCGTCTGCCCTATTTGAGCGAGGCGCAGCGTCGTGCGGTGCTGGCTACGACCGGTCTGCCGTCCGGCTATCCGGTGTTGGATGATCCTGAAGGGTGGGGACGTCTGAACCTCTTTGCCGCCGCTGACGGCTATGGCGCTTTTGATAGCGATGTGACAGTGACAATGGATGCGGGCAAGGGCGGTTTCCATGCCATGGATCGCTGGCGGAATGACATCACCGGCACAGGCAAGCTGACGAAGGAAGGAACCGGCGCTTTAACGCTGCTGGGCAGCAACTCGTATTCCGGAGGCACCGAGATCAACGCGGGCACACTTGAGGGCGGTTCGGCTACGGCTTTCGGAAGCGGCGCTGTCACGAACACCGGCGGTACGCTTGTGGAGAAAGTAACCGGGAAAATGACCATTGGCGGAGATTTCGCTCAGTCTGCCCAAGGCGCGCTTGAACTCAACCTAGCCGGCACCAATGACGTGCTTGAGGTTAAGGGCGCGGTAAAACCGAACGGCAAATTGCATGTGAATTTCTCAGATAGTTATGTGCCTTCCGAGGGCTTCATTACCCTAATGAGCTATGGCGCCAATCAACGGACCGGTCAGTTCTCCTCCGTCGAGATTGAGGGACTGCCAAGCCAGTACAATGCCCAGGTTGTATATCTGTCCAATCAAGTTGTGCTAGAGCTGACTCAGAAGCCGGGTTCTGACAATTCGTCAGGATCGGGTAGTCCAAACCCTTCTACAGGCTCGAATACCGGCACTCTGGATACAAGCACCAATAGTATCACTGTAACTGCGAAGGCTGACTCACAAGGAAATATAGACGCAATCATTGATGATGCTCATATTAAAGTGCTTGCGGATCGGGTCCATTCGGGTGAGGCGGGTACGAAAATCGTGACGCTGAATGTGGCAGCGGCGGATAAAGTTGCCGCAGTAGGCGTTACCCTTTCCAAAGCAGTTGTTTCCAGCCTGTCTAACAGTAAAGTGGAGGAAGTAGTGGTCGTTACCCAGCTCGGCAGCGTTACCTTCAATCAAACGGCATTAGAAGCATTGGAAAAGGCAGCAGGCAACGAGATTCGGATTAAGGTGATGCTAAGCGATTCAGGCGCGCTTACACCGGAAGCCAAAATGCTGGTTGGCACGAGACCTGCGCTGGATATTTCTGTAGAATCCGGCTCTACGAACATCTCAACCTTTGACGGCGGCAGCATCCGGATTGATATTCCATATGTGCCTGCGCAAGGCGAAGATACAAGCGCCATCGTAATGTACTACATCGACAATAACGGAAGACCGAATGTCATTAACCATTCAAGCTATAGCAATGGAAGGGTCACTATCGTAACCGATCACCTCAGCCAGTATGCTGTAGGCTACAACAAAATCAGCTTTGGCGATACCAACAGCCATTGGGGAAGCAGCTATATAGCTTACCTGGCGGCGCGGGGCATGGTTTCCGGCAGCGGCAACAATCAGTTTACGCCGGATAAGGCCGTTACAAGAGCGGAATTCGCCAAAATGCTGGCCGGTATTGCGAACGCGAATACAGCGGGATACAAAAACTCCGTATTTGGGGATGTAAAAGCCGGCGATTGGTATTTGCCTTACGTATCTTGGGCAGCGGAGCAAAATATCGTAAAAGGATCGGACAATAACGTTTTCAAACCGAATGCTCCGATCAGCCGTGAGGAAATGAGCGTAATGTTGAAGCGATTTGTGGATCAAGCAGGGATCACGCTGCCTAAGTCGGTCAGCGCGGCTGTCTTTGCCGACCAAAGCAGCATTAGCTCATGGGCGACAGATTCGATAAGCTCCCTTCAGCAAGCGGAAATCCTCTCCGGCAAAGGCGGCAATACCTTTGATCCGAAAGGCGGCGCAACCAGAGCGGAAGCGGCGAAGGTACTATCCATGCTTCATCAAAAAATAAATAAACGATAGTCGCAAGCTCCTTAAGCATGAAAGCCAGAGAACTCCAGCATACGGGGGTCTCTGGCTTTTTGGCATTGGATTAAACGAGGCGCCTGCGGATAGCGCCGGAGAGAATATCGATGACGGTAATCAGGATGACGATGCCGAGCAAAATAATGCCGACGCGATCCCAGTTGCGGGTGCTCAGGGCAAATATAAGCGGCGTACCGATGCCGCCGGCGCCAATGACTCCGAGAATGGCAGCGGAGCGCATATTGATTTCGAACCGGTACAGCATATACGACATAAAACCGGGCAGCACCTGCGGCAGGACGGCAAACCATAAAATTTGAAGCCTATTCGCGCCGGAAGAGAGCAAAGCCTCGACCGGTCCTTTGTCCATATTTTCCACCTCATCCGCAAACAGCTTGCCCAGCATGCCGACCGAATGCAAGCCGAGCGCAAGCACGCCGGCGAACGAGCCCGGCCCAACGGCCTTAATAAACATAAGGGCAAGCACCACTTCAGGCACGGCGCGAATGAAGCTGAGCACCATTTTTCCTGAGCCGGAAACGACCCTTGAGCCGCTCATGTTGACAGCTGCCCAGAAGGCAAGCGGCAGGCAGAGCAGCGAAGAAATAAAGGTGCCCAGAATCGAAATCGCAAGCGTCTCCAGCAGGCCCCGCAGTAAATCCTCGCCTTCGGGCAAGTATACGAAATCCCAGTCGGGGGAGAGAATGCCGGTTACGATCGCTTTCGTTATTTGGACGGCCGTCTCTTTTATGCCGGTATACGGAATGCCTGCGAACGCCCAAATATAGACGAAGGCAAGCGCAAGGTAAATCAGCCAGCGGAAACGGTTTTTTTTAGGCTTTTGAATGATTGCGTTCCATGGTTTGGTCATAACAGCTTCTCCCGCAGCTTCGTGCTTGAATAATCAATGAGCAAGACGATGGCTAATGTGAAAATAATGATGACGCTCGTTTTGTCGTATTCCAAAAAACCCAGCGTAATTTCATAATAATGGCCGATACCGCCAGCGCCCACGAGCCCAAGCACGGCTGCCGCACGGACATTGATTTCAAAGGTATACAGCGTAAAGGACATGAAATGAGCCTGTATTTGCGGGATGACGGCAAACAGGATACGCTGCATGCCGTTTGCTCCGACCGCGGTCATCGCCTCCAGCGGTCCGCGGTCAATGCCTTCCAAGGCTTCGTAAGTAAGCTTGGCAATCAATCCGAAGGAAAAGACGGTCAGCGCCATCGTGCCGGGCAGCGGACCGATTCCGACGATAGCTACAAAGATCGCTGCGAGCAGCAGATCAGGGATGGTGCGTATGAGGTTCAGCACAAAACGTACCGGATGGCGGAGCCACCGGCTTCTCACGATATTGCCTGCACACAGCAAAGCGATCGGCATAGCGATCAAGGCGCCGATCGTCGTCCCGATGAGCGCCATTCGAATCGTCTCAAGCATCGCGCCGACGATATTATCGAGGTAAGTCCATTTGGGCGGAATCATTTCGGCTAGCAGGTCGAACATATTCGGAAAACCTTCGATAAGCTCGCCAAACGCGGCTTCCGTTTGAACCGAGCTCCCCCAAAGGAGCAGAACAATAATCATTGCTGTCAAATAATGCTTGAGCTTGCCGGGCGGCTTTGGATAGTTCGCTTTAGCAGGTGATCTCATGCGCGCCGCTCTCCCAGCAGTTCGGCATCTTCAATGGGACGTCCGTATATTTCAGCGAACCGTTCATCGGTCGCTTCACCCACGGGGCCGTCAAATACAACCTGCCCGGCGCGCAAACCGATGATTCTTGTCGCGTATTGGCGAGCCAAATCGACATAGTGGAGATTGACGATCGTCGTAATGCCTAGTTCTGTATTAATTTTCTTCAAATCATCCATAACCTGCTTCGTAGTCAGCGGATCAAGGGAGGCGACAGGCTCGTCTGCCAAAATAATTTTTGCTTCCTGCGCGAGTACGCGGGCAATCGCCACCCGCTGCTGTTGTCCGCCGGAAAGCTCATCGGCGCGAGAGTATGCTTTTTCGACAATGTTGACGCGGTCCAGCGCTTCGAAGGCAAGGTTCATGTCCCGCTCAGGGAAACGTCCCGTCAAGGTCGTGAAAGTGGAATGGTAGCCGACGCGGCCCGCGAGTACGTTGCGCAGGACGGTAGAGCGTTTAACAAGGTTGAAGCTTTGAAATATCATGCCGACGTTACGGCGAATCAAACGCAGCTGCTTGCCCTTTGCTTTGGTAATGGATTGCCCGTTAATGAGGATATCGCCCTCTGAAATATCATGCAGGCGGTTGATGGAACGCAGCAGCGTTGATTTTCCGGCACCGGATAGCCCAACGATGACGATAAATTCGCCTTTGGCAAAAGAAAGATTGATTTTGTTTAAGCCGGTTGTCCCGTTTGGGTACATTTTCGATACATTCCGCAGCTCGATCACGGGAACATCATTCCTTTGCTCATTATCATAGTCATAAGGATAGCCAGTCCTGGTGCTGAAGCGCTTGGACTGGCTTTTTGAATATATAGGTTGGTGAATCCTCGCTAACGCGAGAAGGTTATTCTGTTTTTACCTTTTCCCCGTACTCGCGAACGATGTCGAAGATGCTGTCTTCGGACTTCACGTAGCCTTGGTGGGAGTAAATTTCAAATATAATTTGACGGCTGGCTTCTTCATTTCCAAGCGCAATAAAGGCGTCCTGGATTTTGGTTACCCATTCCGTGTCCATGTCGGAACGAACGGAGATCGTGTCATTCGGAATGTTTTCGGTGTAAGTCAGCACGCGGGTATCGTCAAATACGGTCGGAAAATCTTTGGAAACGAGCGTGCGCGCATCCTGGAAAATCGCAGCCGCATCCACGTCGCCGTTCAATACGGCAATAACGCCCTGGTCATGGCCTTTTACCGTAACGGCCGTTACGTCCTTCAGCGGATCAAGTCCCGCATCGAGTAATTTTCCGGCCGGCCATACGAAGCCTGCGGAGGAGGTCACGTTCTGATAGGCGATTTTTTTGCCCTTGAGATCCTCAACGGTTTTGATATCGGAATCTTTTTTCACGATAATCATGGATTTGTAGAAATCAACGAGCTCCTCGGTCGGAGCGCCGGTGTCATCTTGTACGCCAAAGCGCTGTGCTTGGAGAATCACCTCGGCAGCGCCTTTATCCTTCGCTAATACATAAGCTGTCGGGGGAAGAAAGCCGACATCGACTTTTTTGGAGGCCATCGCCTCGATAATCGTGTTATAGTCGGTTGAAATACTCACTTCAACGGGAATGCCAAGCTTATCGGAGAGAAGCTTCTCCAGCGGCTTAGCCTTTGCTTCTAGCGTATCTGCGTTCTGGGAAGGCACGAATTGTACAGTGAGCTTCTCCGGCACGTAGCCTGCAGCCTGCTCGGTAGCAGCCGGTGCGTTCGTAGCTGCCTGATTTGTTGCCGCGGCTTCATTGTTGGTGTTGTTAGTGCCACAAGCACTGAGCAGAGAAAAGGAAAATAAAAGCGGCAGAACAAACTTAGTCATTTTTTTCAAACGATAACCCTCCAGAAATTCTAATTTATGGTACTTCTATAGCATAAAGTCATTTTATTAGCTGTCCGTAAACGAGGCGATAAGCTTTTGTAAACGAGTGGAAACGGGATCTCCTTGGCTTCGTTACCTGTTAAAATAGGGAATAAATGATCATTATAGAAGGGAAGTCGCAGCATGGGGCCGAGCGTTGAATTTACATGTGAAATGATGGTGACCAGCGATATTCACGGTCACATTCAGCCCGTGGAGTACCGGACGCGGGAGGAAAGGCATGCCGGCTTATCCAAAATAGCCACGCTTATAAAAGAGGCCAGGAAGAAATCTCCGGAGCTGCTGCTGGTGGATAATGGCGATCTGCTGCAGGGAACGCCGTTCGCTTATTACGCGGCGACAGCCGGCAAGCACCGGCTTAATCCGGCGATTGCGACGCTGAATGAGATGCGATACGATGCGGCAGTGCTCGGCAATCACGAATTTAATTACGGCTGGGAGCTTCTCGCCAAGGCGGTCGGGGATTCCAGCTTTCCATGGCTTTCGGCCGGAATCGTAAACCGCGAGACGAAAGAGCCGGTGTTTGGAAAGCCATATATCGTCAAGACATTAGGCCCGAACATTAAGGTAGTAATACTTGGTGTTACAACGCATTACATTCCCAATTGGGAGAACCCGAAGCATATTAAAGGACTCGAATTTCAAGATGCGCTGGAGACGGTCAAACAGTGGGCCGCCTATATACGGAAGGAAGAGCAGCCGGATTTGCTTGTGGTCTCCTATCACGGCGGCTTCGAACGAGATCTATCGAGCGGCGAGCCGGCAGAGAAGATGACAGGCGAGAATCAAGCCTATGCCATGTGTATGGAAGCAGAGGGGATAGACGTTCTGATAACGGGGCATCAGCATCGTTTTATAGCCGGCGAGGTGAACGGGGTTACCGTCATTCAGCCGGGCTGCAATGGACAAGCAGTGGGCAGGATCAGCGTTGCCTTTCAAAAAACGCCGAGCGGCTGGATGATTGCTAGGAAGCAGGCGGAGCTTCTCAGAATAGACGGGGCGGTTGCGTCAGACCCGGCTATTTTGTCGTTGACGGGTGAAGCGGAAGAGGCCACGCAGACTTGGCTCGATCAGACGATCGGACACATCCGGGGCGACATGACGATAGCGGATCCGCTGCTCTGCCGCATCGCCGACCATCCCTTCATTGCGTTCATGAACAGAGTGCAGATGGATGCGGCGGGCGTGGATATCTCGAATGCGGCTCTCCTGAACAACGAATCGGAGGGCTTCCGCGGGGAAGTGACCATGCGGGATATCCTGGCAAACTTCATGTATCCGAACACGCTGACCGTCCTCAGGCTTCGCGGAGAGGATATAAGAGCTGCGCTAGAGCAAACCGCAGCCTATTTCCAAGTGGATTTGAACGGTGCCTTAGGCGTCAACCCTGCCTACCTGGAGCCAAAGCTGCAGCATTACAACTATGACATGTGGGAAGGCATCGAGTACGAGCTGAATGCGGCGAAGCCGATCGGCCAGAGGGTGACGAGGCTGACCCGGAACGGACTGCCGCTGCGAGGTAACGAATGGTTCGATGTGGTCATGAACAATTACCGTGCGGCCGGCGGAGGCGATTACGAAATGTATCAGGGTAAGCAAATCGTACGCGAGGTGCAGATCGATATGGCGGAGCTCGTTGCGGCCTACCTGCAAAAGCATGGCGTAGTCGAGGCGGTATGCAACCATAATTGGCAGGTGGTTTTGAAGAAATAGTCTGGGCTTTGGCGGCAATGCCGGAGCGGATCAAAAAAAAGGCAGCTCACAAAGTCCATGGCTTTGGAGCTGCCTTTTACGTTTCGTTAATTAACCTTTCACCGCTCCGGCAACAACGCCCTTAACGATGTATTTCTGCAAGAAGATAAACACGACGATCGATGGGAGCACGGCCATAACCATGGCGGTCATTGCATACTGCCAGTCGGAGGTGTATTGACCGACGAAGGTATAGGCAGCAAGCGTTAACGTTTTGGTATCAGGCGAGCCGTTAACCATAAGAAGCGGCAGCAGGAAGTCATTCCAAATCCACATCACGTCGATGATGATGATTGTCGTTGTAACCGACTTCAGCAGCGGGAAGATCACGAGAAAGAACAATTTGAAGCCGGAAGCGCCGTCAATGGTCGCGCTCTCGTCAATTTCCTTCGGGATGCCCTTTACGAAGCCGTGATAAATGAAGACCGCGAGCGGAGCGCCAAAGCCCCAGTAAAGAATACCGAGTCCCCATGTGCTCTCTGATAGGTTTAAATCCTTCGCCAATTGCAGCACGGTAAGCATGATTGACTGAAACGGAATGAGCATCGGCATGATGCACACGAGATAAAGCAGCGCGCTCCAGCGCGTTTTCGTTCTGGCCAGCTTGTAAGCAGCAATGGAGGAGACGAGAATGATGCCCGCCAGTCCCACGGTTGTAATAATAAAGTTGTTAAGAAACAGCTTCGGATAGTTAATAAACGACCAAACATAAGAGTAGTTCTCGAATACGAGCTGCTTTGGCAGGGCAACGACGTCGGTCATGACCTCGCCGAAGCTTTTGAACGAGTTGTTGATGGCCAAGAATAACGGATATAGAAACACGAGCGAGAGGAGCACCATGACGATCTCCAGTACAATGCGCCCAGCTCTTGCTTTGTTTTGCGTTTTCATCAGGCTTCAACCTCCCTGCGTTTGAAGAGCGTCAATTGAATGATCGTTACGACTAATACAGCCACGAATAAAATAAGCGCTTTTGCCGTACCGTAGCCGTAAAGATTGTTTTGGAACGTATCTCTATAAATATCATACGCGATACTGTACGTCGTACCGCCAGGCCCGCCGCCAGTCAAGGATAGAATGACATCGAACACCTTGATGGAGTTGGTTAAAGCCATAAATACCGAAATCGTAATCGATGGCGCAAGAAGCGGCAGCGTAATGCTAAAGAAGCGTCTTACCGGGCCTGCTCCGTCAACCGTAGCAGCTTCCTTCAAATCGTCAGGTACGGACTGCAATCCGGCAATGTAAATGACTAAATAAAAGCCGATCGACTGCCAGATGGATACGAGCAGGATCGAGACGAAGGCAAGCCCCGGCTCCCCGAGCCAGCTAAGATCGAATATTCCCCAGCCTGTGCTCTGCGCAAGAGACTCGAAGCCTTGCATGAAAATGAATTTCCAGATAAAGCCGACAATAACCAAGCTGAGAATATACGGGATAAAGAATGCGGCACGCAGCCATGACGAGGTTCTGAGCTTCATATCGAGCACGACAGCAAGCAAAATGGCCAGAACGTTTACAATGATGATATACAATACCGCGTATTTGATCGTGAACCATGCGGAGTTTGCAAAGTTCGTGTCGCCCATGAAAATTTGCTTGAAGTTATCAAGTCCAACAAACTTTGGATGCTTGGAAATCCCGTTCCATTTGGTCATGGAATATCGAATGGTCATCGCGAAAGGAATGTAAAACGCGATGGCGATACAAATTAATACAGGCAAGGTGAAGATGCCGAATTCAAGCTTTTCGCCCCATTTTCTACCTAATGCTTTAAACATCGTTGCACCTCTTCTCTAAGGAGTTCATCTAAATTTATATTTTAAAAAAGCGGGATTAGCTATAATGTGTATTATAAATCAGCCATCCTCCCCGCAAAAATGGATTTAAGAAATCAGTTAGGGGTAAAAAGGTGAACGGAATGCAACGATGAAAGGATGAGAAACTTATTATTAATAGAGCGTTTAAAGCAGCGGCGGCAATGGCAGAGCGCGTGAATAGACGTCTGGTGAACAAGCTTATTTTGCTTTTCACGACCATTATTATACTCGTTGTCGCGTCGTTGACTTTTATTTCATATCAAATGTTCCAGAAGGAATCCGTGACGAACAGCATTGCCAGCACGTCCAACAACCTGCTGCTCGTCAATCAAAATATGGAGGATTATTTAAAGGGAATGGAGCAGCTTTCGCTGCCGCAAATCCGGTTCGACGAGATTACGTATGCCATCATGCATGAATCGGAGGATTATGCTTCGAAGATGTATTTGGAAAACTATTTGCGCCAGCTTTATTACTCGCGAAACGACCTTCAGGCGATTTATCTCTACGTCGTGAAGGAGAAAAAATATTATTCTATTTCCCAGGAAAACTATAATATCTCGGTACGAACGGGCATGAATCAGGAGATTCCTGAATTGTCGTGGTATTCGAAGGCCATGGAAAGCCCCTTCAACCGCTCTTATCAGTCCTTTGTAGAGCCTGGTTCCGAGGTAGGCTATCCCGTTCAGACGGCAAATACTTTTATGGCTTACCACAGGGTGCTGCGCTCCATCGTATCCCGGCAGCCGCAAGCGGTTCTGTCCTTTTATTTCGATTCCTCGGTAAGCAATGAGATCCTAAAGGATATTCCTTTTGACGAGGGCCAGCATTTATTGTTTTTAAGCCCGGACAACGAACCGTTTTATACGGATGACAAAAGCTTTTATAAAAGGGCGGAATCAACGGCTTTGGCGGACAAGCTGACGGATAAGCCAAACGGTCAGCTAACGTGGTCGGAGGCGGGGCAAAAGTATCTTGTCGTCTACGATATCGGGGAGCAGGAGGGCTGGAAGCTCGTTAAGCCGATTCCTTATTCGCAAATTTATGAAGCGGCAAGGACGACGCGGAATTTAAGCTTTATTATCGGCTTTTTGTTCCTGCTGCTTTCCATTATCGTCGTGACTTATTTCTCCAATGCCATTACGAAGCCGCTGCAGAAGCTTTCCTATCACATGAACCGCTTCAGTACGGGCGACTTCGATGCGGAAGCCGAGGTGAAGGGCAGGGATGAAATTGCCTATTTGTCGCGCCATTTCAACCTGATGGTGAGACGTACGAATGATTTGATCAATGAACGCTACAAAATGAAGCTGGTCGAGAAAAATGCGATATTAAAGGCCTTGGAGGCCGAAATTAATCCCCATTTCCTATATAATGCGCTGCAGGCCATATCGACGAAAGCTTTAAAAAATGAACGCTATGACATTGCGGATATGGTGGATGCTTTGGCGCTTACGCTCCGTTACTGCATTAGCGGGAAGGATATCGTACGGGCAAGAGAGGAACTGAAGCATATTGAAAACTACCTGTCCCTCCAGAAGGCTCGCTTCGGGAGCCGTCTCCAGGTGACTTACGAATGGCAGGAATCGATGCTGGAGCTGGAAATTCCAAAGCTGTCGATTCAGACGCTTGTCGAAAATTCGATCAAGCATGCGCTGGAGAAGGTGTCGAGCACCATTACGATCGATATCCGCGCGGCGATAACCGAATCGCATGCCATCATATCGGTGAGGGATAACGGGCCGGGGTTCTCGCCGGGAAGGCTGGAGCAAGTGAGGCAGTCCTTTTTGAATGAGTGGAAGGACCGTGAAGACGAGAATGAGAGTATCGGTCTCGTGAATTTGAATACGCGGCTGAAGCTGCTTTACGGAGACGAAGCCGAACTGGTTATCCATACGGATAAGACAGGCACGGAGATGGAGATGTTATTACCGCTGGGGGGCGTGAGCCATGTATAAGGTACTTATTATTGATGATGAAGAGCCGCTGCGCGAAGCGATTCGCATTTTAGGCGATTGGAAGGGCTTAGGGGTTTCAGAGGTGCTGGAGGCGACGGACGGGAAGGTCGGGCTTGCGATGCTGGCTGAGCACAAAATCGACTTGGCCATGGTGGATATGAAAATGCCGGAGCTGAACGGAATGGAGCTGCTGCAAATCATTGAGCGCGATTATCCCGATCTGCTGACGATTGTCATTAGCGGCTACAACGACTTTGAGTATACGCGTCAGGCCATCCGCTCTAAGGTGGTCGATTATTTGCTGAAGCCGGTCAATCGGCAGGATTTGAATCAATCGCTGCGCAAGGCCATTGATGTGCTGGATGCGAAACGGAAGAAAGAGAGCGATTTTATTAATCGCAATATCACGCTCAATATGTCGCTGCCGCGCCTGAAGGAGAGGGTATATCAATCCATCATCGAGCGCAGCTTCAAGAGCCAAACGAATGAAGCGTTCCTGCCTCTAATCGGCGCTGACGATCCCGGCAACCGGTTTACGGCCGTCGTGCTGCGGGTGCTTAATTTGGAGCAGATCAGAAAGCGCCGCTTCCATGAAGACACGGATTTGCTGCATTTTGCTGTCGCCAATGTCATGAATGAAATCGCAGCCGATCATTTTGGGGCATTCAGCTTTGCCAGCCCCAAGCAGGAGCGCGAGCTGATTGCCATTCTTACGATGAAGGGCGGGTATCCGGAGGATATCGCTTACCGCTCCATGCATCAATTGAATAAAGTAGCTTCAACCTTAAAGGAGCTGTTCGGCGTTATCGTAGCCGTAGGCATCGGGCATTCCACGCATGACGCGCTGGAGCTCGCTTCCTCCTATGAAGCTGCCAAAGCGGCAATTAACGGAATCGATCTGCTCAAGCTGAAGGGGGCAACCGTTGCCCTTGCCGCCGATAAAGCGGCTCCGCTGAAGGACAGTCAGTCCTTAACGAGTCGGATTCTCGTCATTCGCAGCGCGCTGGAGAACGGCAACGTACATAATGCCAAAACCATTTTGAGCGACTATGTGAAAAAATGGCGGTCTTCGGACCGCTTTAATATCGGAGAAGCGGACCGCGCACTGCATGAATTCGTCATTTTACTGAACGATATGGCGATTGAGCTGGGCGTGAACCAAGAGGCGCTGCCGCTGGGAGGCGACCATGCGCTGCGGGGCATCGGCATTTCTACCGATTTTGCGAACGTAGAGCAGTTCGAGCAGCTATTAAGCGATATTTTAGACTATTATAGCGGTGAAATTAGGAAGTCCCAAATGACGAATCAGCCGTTCGAAGTAGGGGATATTAAAACCTATATCGACAATCATTACTTTGAGGAAATCAAAATTTCCATGTTCGCGGACAAATATTTTTTGAGCAGGGAATACTTGATGAAGCTGTTTAAACAGCAGTTCGGTTTCGGTATTCATGAATATGTACAGAGGGTCCGGATGGACAAGGCGAAGGAGCTGCTGGACGATCCTAACCTGAAGATCCAGGATATTTCGGAAATGCTGGGATATAAGGATAAAAATTATTTCAGCAAAGCGTTCCGCAACTACTATTCGCTGTCGCCAACCGAGTATCGCTCCTCAAAGTGAAAGGTCAAATAGTGAACTGCATGCAGCATGACACTTTTTTACCCTTAACTATTCACTTATGTGCATTCTTATCCTATTTCTTTTTCTTTACAATAGGCATCGTAGACCACATTCAATGAAAGAAACGGGGGCAATACAATGTTTAAAAGATTTCTGGCACTGTCCGTCAGCCTAGTGCTGATTATCGGAATACTGGCTGCTTGCGGCGGCAACACAAACAATACGACTAACAACGAGGGTGCAAATACCGGTGAAAATACGGAAGCCTCCGACAAGCCGGTCACTATCAACATGTTTACTGCCTCTCCTGAATACACAGATGCTTTCAATGCATACATCGCAGAATACAAAAAAGTAAAACCGAACGTGACAATCAATCTTGAAATTATGCAAGCCGACTATAACACGGTTCTAAAATCGAAAATCGCTGCAGGCAGCACGCCGGACGTGTTCCAAACGACTGCGGGCGGGGATATCGATACTTTTGCAGAATACAGCGCGGATTTGACTAACGAGCCGCTTGCGGCTGCAATGACCGATTCCGTCAAAATCAACATGAGCTCCAAAGACGGCAAGGTGCTTGGCTTCCCTGTCAAAGGCAACCTGATGAACATGGTTTACAACAAAAAGCTGCTTGCTGATGCGGGCATTACCGAAGTGCCAAAAACAACTTCCCAAATGGAAGATGCAATCGCGAAGCTGGAAGCAAAAGGCATCACGCCATTTGCCAACGCTTATAAAGAGTGGTGGGTATGGAAGCATATTTTCCAAAACTTCGTGAACGCGGCTGCTGAAGATGCAGGCATTACGCCAAAAGAATTGGTTGGCAAGTTTATTGCCGGCGAAACTACGTTTAATGATCATCCTGTGTTGAAAGACAACTTCTTCAGCTTTATCGATACGACAGTGAAGCATGGCACAAACAAGCCTCTTGAGCGCGACAGCAATGCTGGGGTAAGCGACTTTGCTTCGGGCAAAGCAGCATTCATGACAGGTAAAGGCGCTTGGGATGAAGAAGCGATCAAAAAAATTACGCCAGACTTTGAGCTTGGCATCGTGGGTTACCCTGTAAGCGAAAAAGCAGAGCAAACGCTGCTTGTAACGGGTGCGGATCAAGCGCTTCGCATTAACAAAGATTCTAAAGTAGTTAATGAAACGATTGCGTTCTTCAACTGGCTGTACACTTCCGATTACGGCAAAAGCTGGTTCTCCAACGTAGCGAAGGTTATTCCTCCAATCAAGGATGCTCCGCTTCCTGAGCTGGATATGCCGAAACAAATGGAAGAGATCTTGAAAACAGAAAAATCCGGCGATTTGTCGGTTAACTACTCCCTAGATACGTTCCACCAAAAGTTTGGTGAGTTGATGCAAGCTTACATCGGCGGCAGCAAAACGAAAGATCAAGCCATTGACGAAATTCAAAAAGCTTGGATTCAATTCGGTTCCGCAGAGTAAGCCAATCAATAGGCAATTTCTTAACTCAGCACTTTTACAGTGCTGAGTTAAGTTGTTTTTAGGGCAGGTAAAATGGAAGTGAAGGATGGGGATACGCGGTGAGCAAACTTATTGAAATCGCAGAAAACGAGCTGCACCTGCAGTTTGAAATTACAAGCAGCGGAGATGTGCTGTTTCTTCATTTTGGCGCAACACCTTTGGCTAAGGACAGCATACGGGAGAAGCAAAAGCCGGGCTTTCGGCTGCTGGAGCTGCAATTAACGGGCGAGGACCGGGCGGAGTACCATGGGCGTACGCATCGTGCTTCTTATCCCGGATTGCGAATGGTATATGTATCGCATGAGGATACAAGGAATGAAGCGGGACGCAAGCTTGAGCTTGTACTGCGGGATGAAGTCACGGGGCTGAAGGCCGTACAACATTTCCAGTTCTATGACGGCGTGCAGACGGTTCGCAGCTGGACGGTGCTGAGGAATGAGGGAGCGGCGGCTGCAGAGGTGGAATATGTGTCCTCGTTTGCGCTAACCGGGCTCGATAAGGAAGGAGAACAGGACCGCGATGAAAAAATGAGGCTTCATTTGGCGCATAACGGCTGGCAAAGCGAGCTGCAATGGCGCTCTTACAAGCTGCCTGAGCTGGGCATGTCGCATTTGATGGACCGCGGCTCCAAACGCGTATCGTGCAGCAATACCGGCTCCTGGTCAGCGGCGGAGCATATTCCGATGGCCGTTCTGCAAAATGAGGAAGCAGGGACCAGCTTGTTCTGGCAAATCGAGCATAACGGTTCCTGGCACTGGGAAATCATTGAACAATCGGATTTGCTGACCGTGCTAATCAGCGGTCCGACAGAGCATGACAACCATTGGTGGCTGAAGCTTGCGCCAGGCGAGGAATTTGTCTCGGTGCCTCTGGCCATCGGTTCGGTTGAAGGCGGCTTCGAAGAGTCGATCGGGCAGCTGACGGCGTATCGCAGATTGATTCGGAGACCGAATGAGGATAACCAGCTGCTGCGGGTTATATTCAATGATTATATGAACTGCCTTTGGGGTGCCCCTACCACGGCAAAGCTGCTCCCGCTTATTGATGCGGCAGCCGAAGTAGGCTGCGAATATTTCTGTATCGACGCGGGCTGGTATGCCCCGGGCGAATGGTGGGACGGCGTCGGCGAGTGGTTGCCTTCGGAGGAGAGATTCCCGGAGGGCATCAAGTATGTGCTTGATTACATCCGCGGGAAAGGCTTGATTCCAGGCCTATGGCTGGAGCTCGAAGTGATGGGCATCAACAGCCCTAAGCTGGCGGAGACCGACGACAGCTGGTTTTTCATGCGCCACGGCAAGCGGGTTAAGGATCGCAGCCGCTACCAGCTCGACTATCGCAATCCGAAGGTCATTGCCCATGCGGATGAGGTCATCCGCCGTTTGGTCGAGGATTATGGCGTCGGCTACATCAAGATGGATTACAACATCAATGCCGGTATCGGAACGGAAAGCGGGGCCGACAGCTATGGGGATGGGCTGCTTCAGCATAACCGCGCGTATTTAAGGTGGCTCGACAAAACGTTCGCCAAGTATCCGAACCTGGTCATTGAGAACTGCTCTAGCGGCGGCATGCGCATGGATTATGCGATGCTAAGCCGGCACAGCATTCAATCGACGAGCGACCAAGAGGATTACGTGAAATACGCGGCGATCGCAGCGAGCTCGCCGGCGGCATTAACCCCGGAGCAATCGGCGATTTGGTCCTATCCGCTGCGCGAAGGCGACGATGAGGAAGTTATTTTCAATATGGTCAATGCCCTTTTGCTCAGGGTTCACCAGAGCGGCCATTTGGCGGAGCTCAGCCCGCGGCGCAGGGAACTCGTCAAAGAAGCTTTGGATTACTATAAAACCATTCGCGGCGATATTTCTTCGGCGATGCCGTTCTGGCCAATCGGGCTCCCGACGCAGCAGGATGACTGGATTAGCTATGGACTGCGACAGGAGGACCGCATTTATTTGGCCGTGTGGCGCATAAAGGGAAGCTCCTCTACGGTAAAGCTTCCTTTAGCTAGATGGAAGGGGCAGCAGCTGCAGACGCGGTGCGCCTATCCTGCAGAAGCATATGGCACCGAAATAATATGGCATGAAGCGGAAGGCGTGCTGGAGGTTAGCTTGCAGGATGTGAGAAGCGCGAGGCTGCTCGAGCTTCGGGTAGGCAAATAAGAAAGGAGCAGTTGAACACGGTATGAACGTGGTCAACTGCTCCTTTTTCTTTTAGCAGAGAATGTTACTGCAGCTACCGCTTCCCGTTGCATGAAGCACGCGTCTTCGGTAGGTGGACGCTTCCGGTTAGCGGGAAAATCTCCCGTTAACTAAATTTACTCTGAAATGGCTAGGGCATCAACCAGCATATCCGCATAAAACTCCGCGCCATGAATCTTCAAGTGTACGCCGTCCTTGGAGAAAAAATCTTCATTTCCCTTGCTAGCGGAATACCAATCCACGACAGACACATGGTTATGGCTTTCGGCTGTTTCGGCGAGCAATTTATTTACGGTATCCTGCCATTTGCGCGGAACGCGTGTATTCACCATAACGATCTCGCGGTCTTCACCGATCGCCTCCAGCAGCTCATTCATCTGTTTCACAGTGAAGGCGCCGTTCGTGCCAAGCTCAATGATGA
Source organism: Pristimantibacillus sp. PTI5 (assembly GCF_048572955.1). Lineage (GTDB taxonomy): Bacteria > Bacillota > Bacilli > Paenibacillales > Paenibacillaceae > Pristimantibacillus. The sequence continues at coordinate 2,920,553 of NZ_CP183886.1, read as the reverse complement.
CCGTCTCTCCAAGCTTGCCGCTCTTTTTTAGCTCTTCGATGATCGCCGCTGCTTCAGAGAACTGTCTGCCAACTTTGCCGTCAATTTGGATGCCAGGCAGCCATTTTTCAAGAAAGGGACCTGCATCCAGCAGAACGGAGTCGCCAATGGCTGTAATTCTATTTGGATGATCGGTTGTTTCTGGCTTTATATCCGGGGAAGGCGTTGCGGTGCTGCTGTCGCTGCCGGTAGTTTCCTTAACCGTCGTATCGGTAACGCTCTCGCCGGCCGCTGCTTTTCCGTTATCTTTATCCGGGTGCTTGCTGCCGCCGTTCATGCCGTTATCCGGTTTTTCCGTTGGATTTCCAGCAGATACAGCCGGATTTTCTGGCGTCGGCTTAGGTGCTTGCTTCGGAGGCGTTGTTTCCTGCACAGACGTTACGGGCTTGGCTGGCATTCCAACTTGGCTGGCATCAACTGTATTAGGTTTTGCAGCTGCTTCATGGGAAAGGTCGGGCGCCGGTGTGCCGGCTGCGCTACCGTTGCCGTTTGCCGATTGCAAATCGACGCTGCTCGTGCAGGACACGCAGGATACGATCAGCACGATGCCTGCGAAATAAGTCGATGATTTGCGCAATTGCGGCAGATGGAGCAGGGAAGCTTGTTTCTTCAGTAAGGCGAATAGCTTGCCCAGCGCGCCATGCCGAATCGGCTCCTCCACAAACCGCCAGGATAGCTCTGCAAGAATAAAGGTAAGGACGACTTGAAGCAGAGCACGTACGGGATGAAGCTCTCCGCTCTCTGCCGCCGGCGTAGTCAGCACGATAATCGGATAATGGTACAAGTAAATGCCATAGGAGCGGACGCCGACCCATGCAAGAGCTTTGCTGCCGATGATTTGTGCAATCCTGCTTGCAGGATGCGCCATCGCAGCAACGACGGCCGCCGTAGCTATTGCGAGCAGCACCATGCCGCCGCGATAGAGCGATGCGTCGTATTCGGCGGCTTGTCCAATCATAAACAAAATAATGACTAGACCGGCCGTTCCCACGGTATCTAAAAGGAGGCGGCCGCGTACGGTAATTGACGCGGAAAGCTTCCAGCTCGGCCAGACGACAGCAAGCGCCGCGCCGATGAGAAGTGCGAAAGCTCTCGTATCCGTGCCGTAGTAAACCCGGCTTGGATCCATGCCGGGCTGATAGAGCAGCGCCATGGCGCCTGCAGAGATTGCGGCTGCCGCAAGCGTCCATAAAGCGAGCATGCCGCGTTTCGGAACGAAGCGGATGACGGCGATCAATACCAGCGGCCAAACGAGATAAAATTGTTCTTCGACCGCCAGCGACCATAGATGCCCGAACGGGGACGCGGGACCGAAGCTTTCGAAATAGGAGACTTCATGAAAAATAAGCCACCAGTTGCTTATATAGAGTAAAGCTGATCCGATATCTCCTTTTAGGGAAAGGAGCCTTTCGGAATCGCTAATCAAAAGCCATAAGGAAACTACGGCAATCATGAGGAACATGGCTGGCAGAAGCCGCCTAGCGCGGCGGATAATAAATGTTTTTAAATCAATCGTCTTTTTTTGGCCCAGCTGTTTAAGCAAAATATCGGTGATGAGATAGCCAGAGAGGACAAAAAACATGCTTACGCCAAGCAAACCGCCCGGCACGGCTTTGAGGTTTAAATGATAGGCGATCACAGCGAGAACGGCAATTGCGCGCAGGCCATCGAGCCCTGGCATGTATCGGCCGCTGTTACCGATTGGTTTAGGCATGGCGTACTCCTCCTTCGCAAAACGGGATGGGGAGACTTGCGGCATGGCGGGTTAGACGAAGTACGCGAGATAAGCAGCGGTTATTGCGGATACGGATGGAAAAAATGATGTTCAGCCCCTCTGGATGATAAATCGTTGTAATAGCAATTATAGAGTGAATTCCAGGTGAATTCGTAACAGAACAGTTACAAACGGGTTTCAATCCGGTATCAAATCGGCAGCACACCGGAAACAACAATCTTGAAGGCTGCAAGCGAAAAGAAGTATGAATCGACAGCCGAAGGGAACGGTAACCTTAATGTGATTTTTTGGAGGAGGAAGGCACCCGTGAAAGCTGTAAAAGTAGGATTAGTCTTATTATTGTTAGCTTTAATTTGGACGGCGGGAGGAACAGAAGATGCAGCGGCAGTAAAGGGAGAAAGGGACCTTATGGCTGCTTTTGTGCGTAACGGCGATCTTTGGGTAAAGCAAAACAACCAAGAGAAAAAACTGGCGAGCGGGCCCTTTATCCGGAATCCGAGATGGTCTTACGACGGAAAATGGCTCGCCTTTACGAAAGGAGAATTTGAGAAGGAGCTTTGGGTGCTGGAGCTTCAGACGGCTGAAAGCCGTCTTGTTCATCCGGACGGAGGATCAAATTTCCAATGGTCGCCGAGCGGAGCGAAGCTGGCATTTCTTATGAATGGCATGCTGCAGTATGTCGATCCAAGAAACCCTGATACACCGCTTGGCACAGCGAATGGGATCGGCAATTACTCATGGCTGCCAAGCGGCGGCGGCTTCTTTGCGTCCTCGCAGCCGGAGCTGCTGCCAGACGGCTGGACACCGGTCAGTTTATACCGTATACCGTTGAATGTGCTCGGAGATCCCAGCCAATATATAACGGTTCATGTGCTGCCCAAGCAGTCCGATGACTTTTTTGCTGTCGGAACGAGTGTGTTCAAATGGTCTGCGGACGGCCGTTGGATTGCCTTTCTGGCTACGCCGACGGCTTCTTTATCGGCTGATAGCAATACTCTGTGCGTAGTTACGGTGGACGGCGTCGTATTTCGAACACTGGATGAGATGGTGAATAACGCGCGATGGTTTGAATGGGCAGCCCGCGGCGACCGCCTGGCCTATATTGCCGGTGTCGGACGCGAGGCAGCCCGCAATAAGCAGCTGAAGGTGCTGGCAGTGACCACGGAAAAAGGGGCAGCTTATACGCCTAAGGGCTTTGTCGATCAAGCTTTGGCATGGCAGGATATGGAGCATGTAGTCGTGTCGAGAGCAGTCGAGTCAAGGGAGGAAAGCGGTCAGTCCGAGCTTCCTTATCCTTATTTAGTAAGAGTGGAGCTGGAGAACGGCAAGCAGAAGCAAATCACGAAGCCTTCTAAAAAGCATGGTGCGTACAATCCCATTGCGCTGCATTCGATGCTGGCTTGGGTGAAATACGGTCAAGCTGAGGCAGACGTCATGCTGGGAGATGAAAATGGGCGCCATGCGGGGGAATGGATTAAGGGGATCGACGCCGCAGATTCGTATTACGGGCAGTGGAGCTGGCCTGCGGTCTTGTCTTTTTATGGATCAGATTAAAAGCAGCTCCTAATGAAGAGGCTGTCCATAGGCCAACCGATAGCTTTGATCTTTGACAGGCAGGCAAAACAAAAAGAACCGAGACGCCGAGTCCCGGTTCCATCATTAAATCTGTACGAGCAGCAAAATAATCGAAGATAAGCATAAACAAGTGCTGATTAAGCAGAGAAACATAACGACCTGCTTATGGTTTAAGCCCGCGCGGAGCAGGCGGTAATGCGCTTGGCTGGCATCTGCCTGATAAATGGCTTTGCCCTGCAGCATCCGTCTTGCCACGACGAACAAGTTATCGAAGATCGGAACGCCCAGCGCCAAAATCGGAATGAACAGCGACATGACGGTTGCTTGCTTAAACGCGCCGTCCAGTGCGATAACCGCGAGAATGAACCCGAGGAAGGTAGCTCCGGCGTCGCCCATGAATATTTTGGCCGGCGGCTTGTTGTAACGTAAATAGGCAATGGTAACCCCGACCAGAATAATGGCCATGATGGCGGAATTGGATTGACCCTTTGCAAGGGCAACAACGAAGAGCGTAACGGCCGAAATCGCGGACAATCCGCCAGCCAGCCCATCCATGCCATCGGAGAAGTTAATGACCGTCGTAACGCCGAATATCCATAAAATTGTAAGCGAAAATTGCAAAATAACCGGAAGCAGAACATATTCGCCTGAGAGCGGGTTGTAGAAGCCGGTAAAGGAAATGCCGGAGGCATAGACAAGCACCGCAGCCGATATTTGCACGACAAATTTGGGAAGCGAAGGAAAATCCTTGCCCTTCGTCTTATACCAATCATCGACCGTGCCTATGATGAGCAGCAGTACGCCCCCTGCAAAAATAGCGCCGGTCTGCATGGAGAAGTCTCTGGTCACAAGCAAATACGTAAGGAAAAAACCTATAAAGATGACATAGCTTGCCGTGAGCGGAATCGGCTCCCGATGAAGCTTGCGTTCAACGTCCTTGCGCGGCTTGTCCACAAAATCAAGGCGGAAGGCTAGTCTTCCGAACGGCGGTATCAAGAAATAAACGATCGCAAAGGAAACTAGGAGAGAGAATGCGTATAAAATATTCGTCACCACCGTTATTTATTGAAGGAACAACAGAATTATACAATCCGAGCAGAAAATTGTCGATTGGCGGATACGTAAGTGAGAAGATATTAATGTTCTGCTGCTGTTATTTTTCTCGTTCCGTGCCTTAAAGCGGGAGCATTTCCAGTATTTCATCGGCGGTGGCCTGTCCGGCTGCAACCTTGAGAAATGCTTCCATATAAAGCTGGTGAAGATGCAGAATAAGCCCATTTTGCGTATCGATGGCTTTGATGTTGGCCGCGGCCTCGTTGCCTAACAGAAGGAGCGAGTTATGCTTGAAATAAACCACACCCGTATCCTCGAAGAAACCAAACGCGCCAAGCGGCAGCATCGTGTTCAGCTTTGCCGCCAGGCGGAGAAGCTCTCCGCAGTATACAGGTGAAACCCCCTCGGCAATCGTAACAAAGGCCTGCAAGATACAAATGCCCGCAGCTTCGGCGTCCTCCATATTCGGAAGAAAGCCCAGCTCCAGCTGCATGACGCGCGCTTCCTCGCCAATGCCGTCAAACCGGACAATGAGCGAGCGGAACGGATCCTCGGACGTAGGCTCCGCCCAGCCGGTCGAAAACCCTTCGGCGTTATAATCGGTCTCGAGCAATCGGAGCAGTCGGTCTGGACCGGTAGAAAAATTTGTCATACATACCTCCCGGCTGCATTTAAGTGTGCAGCTTTTTCGCAATCAGTTCGATTTTTGGCGTCTTCTTCTTCGCGTCAGGCGTTAAGCCGATATTTTTGATTAGGGTGATATACTGCGGATCGGATTCTAGGACACCTTTCTTGTATACGGTATGCGCGAGATCGGTAATGATCTGGCTGTAGCACTGGCCAACGGAGTTGAAGCCGTTTTGCTGAAGCAGGCTGCTACGAATGACGGATTTGTCGGGTTTGGCCTGCGGATCTGCCGCTTGAAGCTCGGAAACTTTCTTATCCAACCCAAGAAAACGGTCAACGATCTCTTCTTTGCGCGTACGTTTCTTATAAAATTTATAAATGGCGGCAATACCGCCGATAGCGCCTGCAACGCCAAGCAATAACCAGCCGACAGGCGTGGCGGCGCTGGCAAGCAGAAGTCCGCCGCCGACAATCATGGCTGCGCCTTTAAGCGCGGTAGCCGCGCTTTTCTTGCGGTTGATTTCTTGCGTGCTGGCACCGATGTTAGCCGCCAGGTTAAGTTTTTCGTCCTTGCCTGCCGTTTCTTTCTCCAGCTTCTCGAGATTGTTTTTGCGTTTGCCGTGCGTGTAAACGCCGGCTACGCCGCCGGCAAGATAGGCTGCCCCGCCGACCACGCCGGCAGCGCCTGCTGCCGCAGTAGCACCAGTACTGACTGCGGCGCCCATGAATGTCTGCGTATTGACGACGCTGGTTGCGCCGAAGCGGGCGAGATCGGCAACGCCTGCTCCGCCTTCGGCGCCGATATTTTGATATTTATCATGCGTGCTTAACGCTTCCTCATGATTTTGAGCAGCGTTATAGATTTGCATGCCTGCCGTGACGCCGCTAAGCATCGCGGATGCAGGGCCAATATCGGTGACAGCGCCGAGCGCCCCTGCGTTGGTCGAGCTTGTCGCAAGGTTCTGGGCCTCGCTGACGCCTGTAGCCGCTGCGCTTGAGGCGCCCACGGAAGCAGCGGCGGCTGTTGTTGCATAGGTGACGTAATCCCGGTCTTGGTCTTCGTTGTAATTCTTGGTTTTGTTACCCTTGACCGTACGCACAATCGTGGAGAACTTGTCCCAATCGACGCTTCGTCCGGTAAAGCCGGTAATGTGCTTTTTGGCCTTGCTTAAAGAGGGAGCGCCGCTGCCTCCGGCAAATAGGTTTGCGGCAATTTTTTGTTCCATCGTACTTAGTCCTTCGAAGAAGCTGAACAAGTCGGATTTCTTATCCTTGGAGGCTTCCGATTTCAGCCAGCTGATAATCGCCTGGGAGCCTCCGGCTGCCTGCGGTCCGCTGCAGTTGAAGCACATTGGAAGGAGCCGCGGCGCTGGGGGGGCGCTCTGACGTAACGGAGGGTTGGCCTGGTGTTGATTTAATGGATTCGCGGGAAGAAGAAGCCTTCTTCTGTAGTGGACTGTTCGCCAAGTGGGACCCCTCCTGAATGTAAAAGCCTGCCTGAACAAAAAAGTCATAATTGCATGTGATCCGTGCTTATAATGTAGTACTTTTATCTTAGCATGACTTCCCAAAATGTACTATTAAAATGGTTCAAAATACCTTATGGTTCGACAATTATTATTCTGATTTATAGCGGAAGGATCGCGTCAATTCGATGCATCCTTCCCCGAATGGCCGAATAAGGATAAGCAATCCTTTTTTTAAGCAGAAGAAGGGATAAGCTTTCCAACTTACCGGGATAGAGGAGCGAACCATATGAGGCTGGATTGTGCCATTATCGGCGGCGGGCCGGCGGGCTTAAACGCTGCGCTTGTGCTTGGCAGGTCGCGGAGGGATGTTATTGTATTTGACAACAACAAGCCTAGAAACGCGGTCACCCGCGAGTCCCACGGCTTTATTACGAGAGACGGCATTGGACCGGGCGAGCTGCGCAGATTAGCCCATAAAGATATTGCGAATTATCCGTCGGTGACCATCAAGCCGGATAAAGTCACCGAGATTAGGCATAGTGAGACGGGTTTTCAGGTGACGACGAGCAACGGGGTCACCTATTTGGCCCGTACCGTTATTTTGGCAGCCGGACTGAAGGAGTCATTGCCCAGCATCCCCGGCATTCAAAAGTTTTACGGTAAAAGCTTGTTCAGCTGCCCTTACTGTGACGGCTGGGAGCTGCGCGATCAACCGCTGGCGGTCATATCGGAGGGCTCGAATCTGTTCCAATTGGCCAAAATCGTCTATAACTGGAGCAAGGATGTGCTCGTTTGCACGAATGGGAAAGGCAGCCTAAACGCGCAGCAGATAGGAATGCTCGGACAAAGAGGCATTCAAGTGGCGCACCATAGGATCAGAGCTCTGGAAGGCGAGGCCGGCAGGCTTAACCGGGTCGTTTTTGAAAATGGCAGCGAGGTAAAGCGCTTCGGCGGATTCGTCACGCCTTCCTGGGATCAGGCCGCCGCGTTCGGGGAGTCGCTCGGCTGCGCCATGACTCAGGCCGGAGGCTTTATAACCGACGACTATGGCAGAACCAGCGTAAGGGGCGTGTATGCGGCCGGCGATTCCTCCATTATTGTTCCTGCGCAGCTGGTTGTAGCAGCGGGAGAGGGCAGCAAAGCGGCTATCGGAGCCAATACCGATTTGACGAACCAGGATTTTGGATGGTGACCGGGCTGCTTCGTCAGCGGATATAAACAAATAGCCGCCTCAAACCGTCGAATTTTTGCTAAAATAAGGATAAAGATTATGGCTTGATTGTTACAGCAGCTTGCTTTATGGGTAATGGATGGAACAAAGTAGTTAGCCGCGTCATGCTTTGTTCGAGAGCTCTGACGGCTGGCAGGAGGAGAAACATATATGCTAGAGAAGCTGCACGCTGATGACTATGTTTTAAATCAGTTTCCATTTATGCGCGATGAGCTGCAATATAATTTAATCCATTTGATAACCGCGATTGAGGGATCGTCCGCGTTGAAAACGCCTGACGGCCGCATGCTGTTCGCCGGCTCGCCGGGACATAATGCTTGGCTGTGGCTGTCGGAGGATGTTACGGATGAACACAGGCTGATGCTGATGAAGGAGCTAATCGGGTACCATCAAGGAACGGTGCTGCCCGGTATATGCGGCTCTCCGCCGATTGCCGAACAGTTCGCTAAGCTCTACGCAGAGGTTAACCAGCTGAAATACCATGCTTATATGATGATGGAAACCTATTCTTGCCCCAAAGTGATTAAGCCGTTGAAGGTGAAGGGGAAAATGATTCGAGCGGAGCGCGGGCATGTGGAGCTTGTCGCCGAATTTTTGGCCGGCTTTTCCGAGGACGCCTACGGAACATCGGTTATTCCTGCCAGCCAGCTTCCGGCTGCGGAAGGAATGGTAATGAGAGGGAATTTATATTTCTGGACCGTCGACGAGCTTCCGGTGGCGATGGCCAATATTGCTTACCGCTCTCCGCGGCACGGAAGGATTAATGCCGTCTATACTCCGCCGGTTCTGCGAAAAAACGGCTATGCCAGCGCAATCGTTGCTGAGCTTTGTTTGATTCTGGAGGAAGAGAACCGTGAACCGATGCTCTATGCGGATACCAAAAATTCGTCCTCGAACAAAGTATACAAAAATATAGGCTTCGTTGAGAGCGGACCGATTGCCGAAATAAGATTTATGTAAGGATAAATGGTAAGGAAGAAGGAATTTGTCTGAAAATCGATCGTTTGCTCGCGATGACTGTGCTTCTTCTTAATCGCGGGAGAATAAGCGCGAAGGAGCTCGCCGACCGTTTTGAGGTCTCTACGAAAACCATCTACCGCGACATGGATACGCTTAGCCAATCCGGCATTCCAATCTTTGCCCATCAAGGAACAGCGGGCGGCTTCGAGATTATGGAGCAGTACACGATATCGCGTCAGCACCTATCCCTAGGGGAAATTTCATCTCTAATAGCTGCCGTAAAAGGCATAGGGACCGCTTTGGATGATACGGCTTATGCCAAGCTCCATGAAAAGGTCAAATCGCTGCTTCATAAATCGGACAAGCAGCAGGCGGCCAGCAGCGAGGAAAGCCTGGTCTTTGATCTTAATCCTTGGGGACAAGGACCGGCGGCGCGCCTTAAGGTCAATCTCTTTAAACAAGCTATAGAAGAAACCCGGTGCATGCAGCTAAGCTACATAAATATGAATGGCTCGGAGACGGAACGGATAATCGAGCCTTATGCGCTTATCTTAAAAGGAAATGTATGGTATGTGCAGGCTTACTGCATGCTGCGTGAGCAATTTCGCGTTTTTCGTTTATCGCGGGTGCTGAAGCATGATCTGCTTGAGGAACGTTTCGTGCGCCGCGATGCCCCTTCACTGGAGAGGTATGCATGGGATACGGAATGGTCGAAAAATGCCGAAACCGTAGTGACGCTGCTATTCCGTCCTCAGGTACGCTACCGCGTGGGGGATGCTTTTCGCCCGGAACAGGTTTCTGTGCTGGAGGACGGATCCGTGCGCGTAGAGGGCAAGCAGATGGTAGATGAATTCTTTTACGGGATGCTGCTGAGCTTCGGCAATCAAGTAAAGGTAGAGCAGCCTGCCTATGTTGCCGAGCAAGTCATTCAGCGCGCCAAAAATATTATTGCCCGTTACGAGAACTAAGACAGACAGCTGTCCAGTTTCCCTAGCTATGCTAAGAACAAAACCAAAGGGAATGGGGAACGACAGATGAAGGAACAAATCGTAGTCAAACCGGCGCTTGCGCTTATCGGAGTAGCAACACGAACGACCAATGCGGAGGAGGCCGGTCCGAACGGACGCCTGCCTGCGTTGTGGAATTCTTATTTCGAAAGCGGAATTGCCGAGCGGACAGCGGTAAGCAACGGCCATTTGATCTATGCGCTTTATACCGATTACGAGAGCGATGCAAGCGGCGCCTATACGACTCTTATTGGCCATGAACGCGGCGGCGATGCTGTAGATGAGGTGCCAGGCTTGGTACCGGCAGCGGTGCCAGAGGCAAGGTACCTCGTCTTTAAGACGAAGAGAGGGCCTGTGTATGAGGTTGTAGCGCAGGCATGGGGCGAGATTTGGGCTTATTTCCAGCATTCCTCGCTTGAACGTGCGTATACCGGCGATTATGAGCTGTATGATGGACGAACGTTTAACCCGGAGGAAGCGGAAATCGAAATTTATATCGCGATAAAATAAAAAACGCACACTCTAAGTCTAGGGCTGAGAGTGTGCGTTTTTTTATGAGTGCAGGTACTATTCTTCGCGGTAATCCTGGACGAGAACATCCAAGGCGCCTGTTTCGGGATCTATGATGAAACCGTGAACCGGGATATGCTTTGGAAAAAGAGGATGCTTGCGTATTAATTTGACGCTATCCATAACGCCTTCATCAGCGCTGGCAAAGCCCTTCAAAAACTTATCCATGCGGATACCTGAATTCTCCAGTGTTTCTATAGCAAGTGGGTCGATCCCATGCTCAATGAATTTGCCGACCAAGCCTTCCGTATTCAAGTTGGTCATGCCGCAGCCATGATGGCCGATCACGAACACCTCGCGTGCGCCCAGCTCATATACGGCGACGAGAATGCTGCGCATGGCGCTGCCGAAGGGCTGCGTCAGGATGGCACCCGCATTTTTGATAAACTTGGCATCACCATTTCTGATATTCAAAGCTCTGGGCAGCAGTTCTACGAGCCGTGTATCCATACAAGTAAGAATTGCAACTTTCTTATCGGGGAATTTGTCAGTCATATAAGCCTCATACTGCTTTTCCTCAACAAACTGCTTGTTAAACTCCATGATACGTGGAACGATGGACATGTTTTCTCCTCCTGGCCGCAATAAATTCTATCTCTATATTAATATTATTCATAGAAAACGGGCGATAGTCAAATGATCATCTAATGAATTATTCCGCTTTGCTTCGCTTTTTCCAGCATTTTGGCGGAATAACGATTGATCCATTTTTTTAAAGCAAGCCCGAGCAGAAGCGCCGCGCCGGCAAAAACCGCCAAAGCTATCAAATCTCGCGCCACAATATCCCATAGGATGCCACCGACCGCCTCCCGCATCATGCTGATCGCATAGGTGAAGGGCAGGAACGGATGAATCGCTTGGAAAAACGGCGGCGTCACCTGTATCGGAAACGTACCGCCGGATCCGGCGAGCTGGAGCACGAGCAGAACGATGGCCATTGCCTTGCCTACATTTCCGAATATTGACACGAGCGTGTACACGATCAGCATGAACACGGCGCTTAGAATGACACCGAAGAGAACGAACCATAATGGATCGGCGACATATGCCTTGAGCAGCCAGATGTCCCCTAGAGTAACAAGGAGAGACTGCACAATCGCTATCGTTAGAAAGGTGAGGTATCGCCCCAAATAAATGTGATAGCTCCGGTAAGCATGCTCAGCATGATGAACATCCACCGTGAGCAGCGACACAAGCAAAAGCGCCCCGACCCATAAGGACAGCGTGGTGAAAAACGGCGACATCGCCGAACCGTAATTCGGAATCGGGAATAAGCGGTTTTCCTTCAATACCACAGGCTCCGCGAAAAAAGCCCCTTCGCGCTCCGCGTCGTTTTTGAGCAGATCAACCAGCTCATCCAAATTGCCTTCCTTCTCAAGCTTCCGTATTTGCTGGGCAAAATCCTTGATCTTTTGCTCGGCTGCAGGTAAACGGACTTGCATTTTCGCAAGCTCCTGGCCGCCTAGCTCTAGCCCTTTCGCCGCATCATTTACTATTTTGACGACACTTGGAATGGCCTTGTTTGCTTCTGCCATTACCGATTCAGCCTTAGACGCGGCTTGCTTCGCTTTATCCGCGGCTTGCATGATGCCCGGCAATATTTCGCTATCATATCGGCTCAGCACTTCGGTTAGAATCACGGCTGCTTCCTTCGATAAGGCGCTCAGGCGATCGATAAGGGTTTGCGCGGGTTTCTCGCCATTGCGTATTGAGGAGCGGATTTGCTGTACAACTGTAAGCTGCTGCTGAAACTGGCTGTTTACCTGCTGCAGCCGTTCAATGGCAGACGCGAGCGGCTTATGATCGGTTAAATCGTTCAAGCGTTCAAGCAGGCTGATCATGCCGCCCGTCACCGCGGCTGCACTGGTTAGGCGTTTCTCCGCAAGCTCCAGGGTCGTTTGAACGACTGCGGGATCAATGGATGAATCCTGCAGAACGGCAGCGAGCTCCTCCATCGCATGAGCCGTCTCAAGCAGCAGCTGCAAGTCCTGCTTGATAAGCGGGCCAACGGTATCGAGTGCTGATGTGCTTTTACGGAAGAAAAGACCAAGCTGCTTCGTGAATGCCTCGCCATCCTTAGCAAGCTGGGCAGCTTTCGGCAGCTCCGTTTGAACGGCGCTGACGATTTTTTTCGATTTTTCGATGTCCACGGCCGCTAGGGATACCGCTTCGTTGATTTTCGGAATCAGCGATTCCAGTTTAAATACGGTATCTCGCACTTGCTCGATCGCAGGCTGATTTTCCTCAAGCTCTACGCCGATTTGATTAAAGATGCGGAATATCGTCTCGTTGGCCGTTTTAACGAAACTGGCCCGAACTTCCTCGATAATGCCGCTTGCCCCTTTTTGGGCGATTTTGGGCGATACCGCGTTAATTTTCTCGTTTACGGCATAGTCGAGATCGGCTTGCTGCGGATTGTCGGTGAGAACAGTGGCCAAGTCGGCAGAGAAATCTGCCGGAATAGTTATGCTGGCATAATAGTCGCCGTGCTTAACGCCTTCCATAGCCTTTTTCTCCTCCACGAACACCCAGCCGATCTTTTTGTTCTCTTTCAAGGAGGCAATGATCTGATCCCCGGCGTGAATAGGAGTATCGCGCAGCACAGAGCCTTCGTCGTTGTTGACGACAGCGATGGCGAGCGAGCTTGTTTGGCCGTAAGGGTCCCAAGATGCTTTGATATTGAACCATGCGTATAAGGAAGGCAGAAAGGCGAGACCGATGATTATGACAGCAGCGGCGCTGTTTCGAAAAATGCCGCGAAGATCCTTGGCGTAAATCGCAAAGATTTGTCCCATGTTTATCCACTCCTAAAAAATGCTTGTCTTAGTATAGCTAAATAGGTTCAAATCTACCCGCTGTATAAGCATCGCATCTAAGGGGACGGAAAAAGGCAGCAGCTTCGGCTGTTACGCTGTAGCTGCTGCCTTTGTTTATATATTTCCGCGAAATGGGCTTTTGCCGCCAATGGAAGGTTGCAGCCGGTTACGCATGGTCTTCGTTTATAACTTCAGCCAGCAGCTCGAAGGAGCGAAGGCGCGCGGAATGATCGTAAATTTGGCTGACGACGATTAACTCATCGACGCCTGTCTGATCGATGATGTCGTTCAGCTTCTCTTTGACGGCCGATTTCGTGCCGGCAATCGTGAAGCTGAGCTGCTTGCGCACCATCATCTTTTCTTGTTCGCTCCAGAGACCGTCCATGCTGTCCACGGGCGGATTCAACTGTCCCATGCGTCCGCGAATCAGATTGAGGAAGGCTTGCTCCTGCGAGGTAGCAAGAAATGCGGCAGCTTCATCTGAGTCTGCCACAATGACATTCACGCCGGCCATGGCATAAGGCTTAGCCAGCACATCCGAAGGCCGGAAGTTATCGCGGTACAGCTTCAAGGCCGGAACCAGAAAGTCCGGCGCAAAGTGGCTGGCAAACGCGAAAGGAAGCCCATGATGCCCGGCAAGCTGGGCGCTGAAGCCGCTTGACCCGAGCAGCCAGATCGGAACATCCAGGCCTTCGCCGGGAACGGCTCTAGGCATAACGCCTCTGGCATCCTCGCCCGGATTGAAGTAATGGCGCAGCTCGTTCAGCTGCTCCGGAAAATCTTCGCCATTGCTGCCAAGACCGCGACGCAGCGCACGGGCTGCAACCTGGTCTGACCCCGGCGCTCTTCCGAGGCCCAGATCGATCCGGCCGGGGTACATGGACTCGAGCGTGCCAAATTGCTCGGCAATCACGAGCGGAGCGTGGTTCGGAAGCATAATGCCGCCGGAGCCGACGCGGATTTTTTCAGTGCCTGCAGCGATATAGCCAATTACAACGGAAGTGGCAGAACTGGCAATACCCGGCATGTTATGATGCTCGGCTACCCAGTAGCGGTTGTAGCCCCATTTTTCGGCATGCTGGGCTAAATCAAGCGTGTTGCGGAAGGATTGGGCAGGTGTCCCGCCGGTAATAATGGGAGCGAGATCGAGTATGGAGAAAGGGATGTCTTGAATGGGCATCGTCGTATTACCTCCTTAAAAAATGCGTGACCATAACGCTGTTCCGCCGTGCTAATCAAGCAGCCAAAACGTAAAACCCCAACGCCGCTAAGGACGTGGGGCCATGATATTATGCTTCTTATTGCGGGTTTGTTGTCCAAATGCCTGCTGTTTTGATAAATACGCGGTCTGGCAGCTTCAAGGCTGCGAGAACCAGCTCGGCCATATCCTCGGCCTGCATCATACGGTCCTCGTCGCCGATTTTGAGACCGGCATTCGATGCCAGCTCGGTATTGACGGTGCTTGGAGTCAGCGCGGTAACGCGGATATTGGACTTGCGAACCTCCTGCATAAGCGCCTCGGTCATGCCGATCACCGCAAACTTGGATGCGCAGTAAGCAGAGCCGGTTGCAAAGCCGCGCTCGCCTGCCGTTGAAGCGATGTTGATGATGCTTCCGCTGCTTTGCTCAAGCATAGTCGGAAGCGCGGCGCGCGTAACATAGTAGGTGCCAAGCACGTTCGTTTGGATAATGCGTTCCCACTGTTCATGGTCCATGTCAAGCAGGGTGCCGAACGTTCCGATTCCCGCATTGTTGATGAGGATATCGATGGATCCAAGCCTTTCTTTTAGCGCGGAAATGGCTCCGTCGACTTCTGCTTTAACAGTTATGTCTGCGGAAGCAACAAATACCTTCACGCCATAGGTGCTTGCAAGCGAGGCTTGCAGCGATTCCAGGTCAGAGCTTGTACGGGCAATAATACCCAGATTGACGCCTTCCGCTGCTAATGCGACAGCAATGGCTTTGCCGATCCCTTTGCCTGCCCCTGTAATAATTGCCGATCTATTTTTTAATTCCATGTTCATCTCTCCTCTGTTAGCTGCGAATTTCAACATTCGTATGTAATGACTTCGATATGATATCCTTTAACCAGGCATCACATACGATAGATATAATTATTATGCTACACCATACTTAAAGCAAGTAGCAACTTTATAGTAAGATAGTATCATTTTTATACTAAAGGAGTCGTTCGACTTGGGAGACCAGCATTTTAAAGAAACGGTAGAGCTTACCTTGAAGGTAATCGGAGGAAAATGGAAGCCGGTCATTCTTTGCCATTTGACCGAGGGCACGCATCGATTTGGCGAGCTGAAGCGGGAGATGCCGTCCATTACCCAAAAAATGCTCACGCAGCAGCTGCGGGAGCTGGAAGAGGATGCCATCATCGATCGCAAGGTTTATGTGCAGGTGCCCCCTAAGGTGGAGTATTCCTTAACCGAATATGGATTATCGGTGAAAGAGCTGCTGAATGTGATGTCGCAATGGGGCGAGCAGCATCAGGAAAGGCTGGCGATGCCGAATAAATAAGGCAGCCAGGCTCCTCATAGTACCCAAATGGATACTACGTTCCATAAAAGTGCGTACTGTTTTTTTTGACTATGGGCATCTATTATAGGGCTATCGGGTAAACTAAACCGGTGGAATAAACCTATAAGGAGCGATTGAGGAATGAAATTACAATTAGCGCTGGATTTGGTTGACATACAGGGAGCAATCGAGGTTGTGAAGCAAGTAGAGGCATATGTGGACGTAGTGGAAATCGGTACGCCAATCGTCATTAACGAAGGGCTGCACGCCGTAAAAGCATTGAAGGATGCGTTCCCCAACATGACCGTTCTTGCCGATCTTAAAATTATGGATGCAGGCGGCTACGAAGTGATGAAAGCATCGGAGGCCGGCGCGGATATCGTTACGATTCTTGGCGTAGCTGAGGATGCGAGCATCAAGGGCGCGGTGGAAGAGGCCAAAAAACAAGGAAAACAAATTTTGGTCGATATGATTGCCGTGAAAAACTTAGCGGAGCGCGCTGCGCAGGTAGACTCGTTCGGCGTTGATTACGTCTGCGTGCATACCGGTTATGATCTTCAAGCGGAAGGACAAAATTCCTTCGAGGATCTTCGTACGATCAAATCCGTTGTCAAAAATGCGAAGGTAGCCGTTGCCGGCGGGATCAAGCTTAGCACGCTGCCGGAGGTTATCGCCGTTGGGCCTGACCTTATTATCGTAGGCGGCGGCATTACAGGACAAGCCGACATTCAAGCTGCGGCATCCGAGATGCAGCAATTGATCAAGCAAGGGTAAGCGGGATGAAGGCGAACGTTCCTGCGCTTTCAACGATAGTGAATGAGCTGCGGCTAGCGGCTGATCAGCTTGACGAGGGACAGCTGGAGCATTTGGCCGATGCGGTCAGCTCAGCCGGCCGCGTATTTGTAGCCGGGGCCGGCCGATCCGGGCTGATGATGCGTGCTTTTGCGATGCGCCTCATGCATCTGGGGCTCGATGTGTATGTCGTCGGCGAGACGGTAACCCGCAGCCTGGGCAAAGGTGATTTGCTGCTGATTGGCTCCGGCTCAGGTGAGACGAAATCGCTTATTCCCATGACAGAAAAGGCGAGGAGCCTTGAAGCGAGGGTAGGCGCTTTAACGCTCGCTCCAGGGTCAACCATCGGGAGACAGGCGGATTTTGCGGTCAAGCTTCCGGGAGCGCCGAAGGAGCAAGCGGAGCATGAGGCATCGACCGTCCAGCCCATGGGCTCATTATTTGAGCAAATGCTGCTGCTCGTATGCGACGCGGTTGTGCTCAGACTGATGGAGAAGCAGGATTTGAGCGGTAAGGCGATGTACGGCAATCATGCTAATTTGGAGTAATCTATTATTATAAATAGGCAAGAGACATTGAAGAGGCAATCTCGGGCAGCAATATGTGCCACTTGATTGTCTCTTTTTTCGTGCTGCGGCTGGGGTTACTGGTGGGTCTCCAATGTAGTTTATGCAATAGAAAGTTATGAAAGCGGGGAAGTTTCGAGGTACGCTGCAGTTTATGCAATAGAATGGGGTAGATGAGAGGTTGAGACAGAGTTTGAGGCTGAATCTGCTGTACTTTCTGCAGCGTAGCTGGCGCACAGCCGGAATGGTAAGGTTTTTGATGCAGAAACCTTACTATTCCGGCTGTGCGCCAAAGTTTAGCGGGCTGCCTGCGCTGCCTATTTTCTCTCGAAAGCACCGATCCGCATTAACGGTGTGCCGCTTCGCCCCTGCCAACCCGCAGGAGAGGCTCGATGGCGAAGGCGATCCGGAAGCGGAGGCTCTCTCCGGGGTCCTTGAGCTTGATGCCCATCAGCTTCTCGCATTTATCAAGCCGATAGATGACCGTATTGCGATGCACAAAAAGCTGCTTCGACGTCTCAACAAGCTGGCACTGCGTATCGTAATAAACATTCAGCGTGCGCATCAGCTCTTTTTGCTCGTTCTCCTCGGCGGAAGAGAAGCATTGGAACGTCTCCTCGTAAAACTGCTTCAGCTCATCGTATGGAATCATCCGGAACAAATAACTGATATCCTTCGACTGATACGATTGGATAAACCTCGTTTTTTTCATTTGATAACCGATTTGCAGCGCTTTGACGGCCTCGTTATAAGAGAGTCCGATATCGAGCACATTCGTTACCGGATTGCCGATGCCAAGCGAGACGCTGAGCTGGGATTGCTCGTATAGCTGAGCGGTCATCGCAGCCAGCTGCTTCAGAAATCGGGTTTCCTCCCATTGCTTTTCCTGAATGAAGACCAGCATGCCGAAAGAATCATTTTTCGTAAACATGACAAAAACCTCGCCAAGCGTGGAAAAATGGCGTTTGATCAGCTCATACTGCAAATCCCGCTCGGAAATAAGACGCTCGTCGGCTAAGGACGCAGCGTTTTTTGGCATGCCTGCCTGAGCGCCGGTTTGCTCGTCCTTGCGTGCGGCGAGCAGCAGCCATGTGCCCTTCTGCTTAAGGCCGTATTTTTTGCCGCGATGGAGTGCCTCTTGCTCGGAGCCGATAAAACCGTCGATCAAATCGGAGAAAAACTCGTTTTTGTAACGGCGCGAGCGCTCCTTGACGGCCTGCCGCTTCGTCATCTCCATGCCTATGACATTAGAGGCCTGCTCCAGCGTTAAACCGTATTGATTGGACGCAGCCTGCTTAGGCTGGAAAGCGATGAGATATCCCTCATGTCTGTAGGTGAATATGGGATACAGCTCCATATAGCGATAGCCGCGCAAGGCAGGATCGAGCAAGCAGAGCTGCGCTGCGGCTTGAATGGCGGGAAGTCCGCTCAGCATGGCCTCGGCGGCGGAAATAAGCGGCTGCATCCGCGGCTGCTTGAAATGCTGGGACTGCGCGGTCACCTGCAGCTTGCTGCTCAGCAGCAGAATAGGCGAGTTCAGCAGCTGCGTGAGCGCGGTTATGATCTCGGGAATGCCGTCTCCTTTCATAATCATCGCGGAAAATTGCTTATGAATGGTGAGGGAATATTGCAATTCATCATTTTTGTTATCCAAAATGACGCTGGTCGAGCGCTGCAGAATTTCTCCGAGCGAATGCTCCACGGAAGAAATCTCGATGATCGGAAAGTCGATCCGATTGGCCTCATCTATCACCTCCTGCGGAATAGCTAGCGCAAACCGCTTCGTTTTGACGGCCAGCCCGGAACATTTCAATTGATCCATTTTGGTCATCAGCTCAAGAAGGCTCTCAGGATTTTCCTTCATAAAATACCCGTTTGTAAGCAAAAGCTCACCGGGCCTCAAGAAATGGATGATGTCGGGGGCATCCATGATGTTAACGGTTTGAACGGTACGCGATAAGCCGCTCCGTCCTGCGATAATTTGCGATTTGGAAAAAATCGCGTGGGATAGCAATTGCTCAAGCAGCATTCTCGTCCATCCTCTCATTTCTAATAATGATATAAAAACTAACATCAAATTTGGAGGTTGTAAAGAGTATGCTGGACGAATGATCCAAATGTCATAGGAAGCTTTGGACCTATTAAACAATGACAGGGAGCATCCAAGAAGTTATGCTTCTTTCAAGGGAATTAATGTTAATTAACATCACATGAGAGTTGGCGGGCGGGACCGAATGTTTCGGCTCGTTGCACCAATGACATTGGATAAACAGAGGTGAGGCGGTTGCTGGATTTACTTCTAACAAAGGTGCGCATGCAAAATGAAGCGAGGCTCATGGATGTTGGCGTCCGGAAAGGCAGGATTGCTTACATAGCGCCTAGCGGCGGAGAGAGCGCACCGGATGCGCTGCATAGGGAGCAAGGGGCAGGAGGAATGCTGCTGCCGGGTTTCGTGGAACCGCATATTCATCTCGAGAAGGCCTATTTGCTCTCGCGGATGGAGCATGAGGCAGCATCTCTGCAGGATGCCATTCAAATGACTGCGGAGATGAAGCATGGCTTTACGAAGGAAGACATGCAGGCGAGATCGCTTGCTGTTATCCGGGAAGCCGTTCGCAGCGGCGTTACCCACATGCGCTGCCATGCGGAGGTTGACCCGATCCTGGGGCTATCCGCTTTTGAGGCCGCGCTTGAGCTGAAGGAGCGGGTAAGGGATTCGCTTGATTTGCAAATCGTCGTTTTTCCGCAGGAGGGGATATTCAGAAGCCCAGGTACGGCAGAGCTCATGGAAGAAGCGCTGCGACTTGGCGGCGATGTGGTAGGAGGCATTACATACCAAGATGCGGATTTGCAAGCCCATCTGCGGCTTGTGTTCGATATGGCGGAGAAGCATGGCAAACCACTCGATTTCCATGCCGATTTCTCGGATAACCCCGAGCAGCTGGCGATTGCCGAAATTGCGGACAGAACGATTGCGTTAGGCATGCAGGGACTTGTTTCCGCGGGGCATGTGACTTCGCTTGGTTCGCTCGAGCATGGGCGCGCGATGTCCGTTGCGGACCGGATCAAAGAAGCGGACCTGCATATTATGAGCCTGCCGGCGACGGATTTGTTCATTAACGGCAGGGGAGAACGGGAGAGGCCGCGCCGCGGGCTTACGCCGGTCGGCCTGCTGCTTGAGAAGGGCGTAAATGTCGTCATCGGTGTCAACAACGTGCGCAATCCGTTTACGCCTTTCGGCAAAGCTGATCCGCTGGAGACGGCTTGGCTGCTGGCCGTAACCGCGCATATGGGCGGGGATGCCGACGCCCGTCAACTGATTCGCATGCTGACAGAAGGCGCAGGCAGGGCTCTTGGCTTAAAAAACTATGGGCTGCGAGAAGGCGCGAAAGCAGATATGGTGTTGTTCTCCGTACCGACCGAGCGCGACATTCTTCTGGATAAGCCGGAGCGCCGAAAGGTATGGAAACGCGGCGTGAAAACAGCGGATACGCAGGTCGCAAGCCAAGTACATGGGCTTTTATAAAAGAAAAATAGAGGAGTGGATTTTCGGATGAAGAAGCTAACGGGCAAGAAATGGTCGCTGGGGTTACTTGTTGTCGTCATGATGTGGGTGCTGGCGGCATGCGGAGGCGGAAGCGGTAGCGGAACGGAAGCGGCAAATGCGCCTGCTACGAGCGAAGGTGCGGGGAGCAAGGAGCCGATTTTGATCGGTATGTCTACGGAAGCCACGGGCGATAACGCGATGAACTCGGTCAACCTTTACCAAGGCGTTCAAGTAGCGGTCGATCAAATCAATGCAAAAGGCGGTATCGATGGACGCTTGGTTGAGCTCGTTGTGCGCGATACCGAGCAAAATCCGACGCGCGGCATCAGCATTATCCGTGATTTTAGCCAAAAGGAAAAGGTGCTTGCCGCAATCGGCGGTTTTCACAGCACGGTCATGCTGGCGCAGTCGCCAATCATTATGGAAGAGAAGTTTCCGTTCATGGTAGCTACCTCCAATGTTCCCGCATCGGTCGAATCGGGCATGCCTTGGACGTTCGGCGTGCGGATGAATGCGAATATTACGGCGCAATACGCGCTTAAGTTCATTAAAGAGCATTTTAACACAACGAATATTGCGGTCCTGCACGAGAACGGCGGCTACGGCAAAGGCGCGGCAGCGGCCATGACGAAGGTGCTTGAAGGCGAAGGGCTGAAGCCGGTGGCCGTCGAGTCCTTTGACAACGCGAAGGATAAAGACATGACGGCGCAGGTTAACCGGGCAAAGGAAGCGGGAGCCGAGGTAATTTATTTGTTCGGCCAAGGCGCGGCTAACGGTTATGTGCTGCAAGCGATGGATAAGCTCGGCTGGAAGGTGCCGATCGTAGGCGAGAACGGCATGGCGAACAAAGGCGCGCAAGAAGTAGGCAAGGAGCTGGCGGAAGGCACGTACGCCATTCAAACAGCCAACTTCAACGTGGATCAAACGCGTGAGACGGCTAAGGTGTTTTTGGCGGACTTCACAGCGAAATTCGGTCATATTCCAACGACCTTCGCTTCTGCGGCACAAGGCTATGACGGTGCAATGATGATTTTCCAAGCCATTGAGAAGGCAGGTTTGACCGGCGATTTGGCCAAGGACCGCGAGGCGATCAAAAATACGCTCGAAACGGGGCTCGGCTCTTACAGCGGCGTGATCAAAGATTGGGAACAGGCTTTTACGCCGGAAAACCACGATGCGGTCGACGTGAACTCCTACCTGATGTGCGTATGGAAGGACGGCAAGCTGGTTATTTCCGACAAGCAATAAGTCATTTAACTAAGAAAGAGGGATGGACATGTCGCTTATACTCCAGCTCGTCATTAGCGGGCTCTCGGTCGGATGTCTATATGCCTTAATTGCGCTCGGCTACAGCTTGACGTTTGTGGTGAATGGAACGCTGAATATGTCGCAAGGACAGCTGGTCATGCTTGGCGGGGTGCTTATGTTCGGCTTTGCGGAGCTCGGGCATCTGCCCTTTCTCGTTTCCTTCGCGCTTGCTGCGCTAATTGTTGGGCTGCTGAGTTTAGGCATAGAGAGGCTTGCGATCCGCAAGTTCGACAAGGGCGCGAATTCGATCGAGTGGGTGCTTAGCACGATAGCGGTTGGCATTATTATTCAAGACGTCGCGCTTTATATTAACGGACCGGACGAAGGGGTAACCCCTTCTCCGGTTGGCGACGGGATGCTTCGTATTTTTGGCGCAGGCATCTACTGGAAGGAATTTATTTTTCTGCCGGTCGTCGGCATCCTGCTGGTGATGCTCATCTTGTTTTACAAAAAATCACATTGGGGCCTATGGCTTCGTGCGACGGCCGACAACCGGACTGCGGTTGAGATCATGGGCGTGAGCAGCAACAAAATCGTTGCGGTTGCTTATGTGCTGAGCGGCCTGCTGGCCGGCATCGGCGGCGCTTTGATGTCTACCAATTATGCGGTTTCGGTTGATATCGGGCTGCCGCTCGGGCTTAAGGCCATATCCGTCGCGATACTCGCAGGCGTCAACAATCCGAAGGGAATCGTTGCCGCAGGTCTGATTTTGGGCATATCGGAGGCGTTTATCGGGCAGTACATTTCGACGGCATTCCGGGAGATGTTTGTTTACGGCTTGGTTATTCTCGTGTTGTATTGGAAGCCGATGGGCCTCTTCAATGCGCGCAAAACGATTGTAAAAGTGTAATTTCGGAACGTCAGGGGGTGCGCAGATGAATCAACTTATAGAGCGAAGTTTCGGCTACCGCACGGCCGCCGGATGGGTGGCGGGACTCGCAGCCGTAGGGCTGCTTGCCGCGGGGCCTTGGATGGTCGACACGTATTATTTAAATCTATTGTTTATGATCGGAATCTTCGTCATCACATGCACAGGCATGAATATTTTAATCGGCTACTGTGGCATTGTTTCCATCGGACATGCGGGACTTATGGCGATTGGCGCTTACATGTCATCCTTTCTCAGCACCAAATACGGTCTCTCGTTCTGGACCGTAGCGATGGTCGGCATGCTGGTATCCTTAATTATCGGGAGTCTTATCGCGATCCCCACCATTCGGGCTGGCGGCGTCTACTTATCCATGATTACCATCGCCTTCGGCGTCGTTATTCATGAGATGCTGATCCGCTGGGACAGCTTCTCAGGCGGTCCGCTCGGCATTTCCGGCATTGCGAAGCCGCAAGTCGCCGCATACACGTTCGATCTGAAGAGCATGTATATATTCGTTCTGGCAGTTGCTGTCGTTGCGTTGCTGCTTGCCCGAAATTTACGGCGCTCCTCCTGGGGGAGAGCGATGATCGCGACGAAGGAGAATGAAATTGCCGCTGCATCCCTCGGTATTCGCAAATTTGCGGTCCAATACGCGGGATTCGCAATCAGTTCGGTGCTGGCAGGCCTGTCGGGCGCGATTTATGCGCATACTAACAGCTTTATCAGCCCGGATACGTACAATTTTCAGACTTCCGTTCAGCTGGTGCTGATTGTTATTTTGGGCGGGGCGGGCAGAGTGCTGGGACCGGTTATCGGAGCGGCGATTATCGTATTTTTGCCTGAGGTACTCGATATGGAAAAACTGCGGATGGCACTCTACGGCGGCATTATGTTCGCTGTTCTGTACTTCCTGCCGAAGGGGATTGCCGGTACGGTCGCAGGGTGGCTGGCGCCGCTGCTGAGTCGGTTTTCTCCTAAAGGAGAGAGTTCTTCAACCAGAGGAAATAGCGAGAAAGAGCAGTTATTTGCCGCATCGGTGCGGGCAGAGAATAAGCAGATGCTGGTGCTCGAAGGAATCAATAAGCATTTTGGCGGACTGCATGCCTTGAAGGATGTAAGCCTCACGGTAGCCTCGGGGACGATTCACTCGCTGGTAGGCCCGAACGGCGCCGGCAAAACGACGCTGCTCAACGTGATCTCCGGCTTGTACAGCGCCGAGCAAGGGACATTTGCGCTGCATGGGCAGCCGCTCATTCCTAGGTCGCTGTCTGCGGTTGCACAGCGTGGCATTGCCCGAACGTTTCAGCATTCTCGGTTATTCAAGGAGCTGTCGTTGCTTGAGAATGTGATGACGGGCATGACCAAGCGGGAACGCAGCAGCTTAGGAGCATCCCTGCTTAGAACGCCGAAGCAGCTGCGGACGGAACGGCTGATGAAGGAGCGCGCGCATGCGCTGCTGGACCTCATCGGGTATGAAGGGGACCGGAATATGCCGGCGAGCCAGCTGCCATACGGACATCAGCGGATGGTAGAGATTGCCCGCGCATTAGCGACGGCGCCAAGCCTGCTGCTGCTGGATGAGCCGGCGGCGGGAATGACGGCAGCAGAGATTGAACAGCTGGAGCTGCTTCTGCGGGGTCTCGTAAAGCAGGGGATGACGGTCATCTTGATCGAGCATCATATGGATTTTGTCCAGCGCGTATCGGATACGGTGACAGTGCTTGATTTTGGCAAAGTTATTGGAACGGGCAGTCCGGAGCAGATGCTGAGCGATCCGCGCGTCATTCAGGCTTACCTGGGCGGAGAGGAGGTGGCCGCCAGTGTTGAGCATTAAAGGATTAGACGTTCGGTACGGAGCTATCCATGCATTAAAGGGCATTGATGTTGAGCTGAACAAAGGCGAAATTGTTGCGGTCATCGGCTCGAACGGCGCCGGCAAAACGACGCTTCTCCACTCGGTGCTTGGCCTTGTTCGTCCGAATGCAGGTGTCATCGAGCTGGAAGGCAGTCCGATTACCCATCTTTCGGCGAACAAAACCTCCAATCTCGGCGTATCTCTCGTACCGGAAGGGCGCGAGGTATTCGGTACGCTGTCGGTCGTCGAAAATTTACGTATGGGGCTCAAAAAGAAAATCGGATCCGTATCGAAGCAGCAGTTCGACAAGGAGCTGGAGCTTGTATTCGAACGGTTTCCCCGTCTGCACGAGCGGCGAAACCAGCTGGCGTTCACGCTTAGCGGCGGCGAGCAGCAAATGCTGGTCCTCTCGCGGGCGATGATCAGTAAGCCGAAGCTGCTGCTGCTCGATGAGCCGTCGCTCGGGCTTGCGCCCATTATCGTAAATGAAATTTTTGCGACCATAAAAGAGTTAGCCAATGACGGTACCGCAATTTTGCTAGTGGAGCAGATGGCGCATAAGGCGCTGTCAATAGCGAAGCGCGGCTACGTCGTAGATAACGGAAGCATCGCGCTGCATGGTTCATCCTCCGCTTTGCTCCATGACGACCGTATGATCAAAGCTTATTTGGGCGCGCATTAACTAAATGATAAAGCAGAGGGTGACGAACGTGTCCATCACACAAATTAACCGCATTCGTATAAATGAGGGTTTGTTCGATCTATCGATAGATTTGGCAAAAGGGGTTATCTCGCGCATCACGCCAAGCCATAATGCTTCGGCAAGCGTAAATACAGCCGTCGCAAGGGATGCCGGCGGTTTGCAATACTTGCCGGCAACGACCGATATGCATATTCATTTGGATAAACATTTTTTGGGAGAGCCGTGGAGGCCGCTGCAGCCGTTCATAACATTGCCCGGGCAATTGGCTTTCGAGAAGGCCATGCTTGCTTCGCTGCCGACCACGGCAGCGGAACGCGCCCGTCGTCTTATTGATCTGCTGCTTAGCCACGGAACGACGAAAATCAGGACGCATGTCGATGTTGATCCGCAAATCGGGATTTCGCATTTGGAGAATGTGCTTCAAGTACGCGAGGAATACCGGGGTATCATGGATATCGAAATCGTTGCATTCCCGCAGCAGGGATTGCTGCGCTCGGATTCTGTATCGGTCATGAAGGACGCGCTTCGAGCTGGCGCCGAATATGTGGGCGGCGTCGATCCGGCCGGTCTGGATCGTCAGGTTGACCGGAGCTTAGATGTGACATTTGAGCTGAGCGCCGAGTTCAATGCAGGCGTAGATCTCCATTTGCATGACCCGGGGCACCTCGGCTTGTATACGATCAGCCGTTTTGCCGATTTAACGGCACAGGCGGGCAAAGGCGGCAGAACGGCAGTCAGCCATGCATATTGCCTGGGACAGGTGACCGAAGCGGAGTCGAGAGAGCTTGCACAGCAGCTAAAAGCAAACGATGTGGCGATTATTACGAGCGTTCCGCTCGATAGGCCAATGCCGCGCGTCGACCAGCTCGTCGCCGAGGGCGTAACGGTTCATGTCGGGTCAGACAATATTCTTGATGCCTGGAGTCCTTTCGGCAACGGTGATTTGCTCGCGAGAGGCGCGAAGCTGGCTGAGAAATTCGGTTGGATACTGGATGATCAGCTGCTGCAAACCTATCCGCTTATTTCTGCGGGCCCGTTAACGCCCAAGGAGGGGGATGCCGCAAGCTTTGTACTGGTTTCGGCTGCAAATGCAAAGCATGCCATGGCATCCGCTCCTCTTCGCGAAGCCGTATTCTCCGGTGGCAAGCTGGCAGGCGGCAAATGGGCCGAAGCGGCAAAAGAGATTTCATACCGCTAGCGGCGGGAGGCGGACTATGTTGAGGCGGCTGAGTGCTCGTTCATACTGCGTTCATTATGTTTCTGTATGATTAGCCTTTCGTGATACGCTATCGCAGAAAGGGAGAAACGCAATG
The DNA here is from genome assembly GCF_048572955.1 of Pristimantibacillus sp. PTI5. Lineage (GTDB taxonomy): Bacteria > Bacillota > Bacilli > Paenibacillales > Paenibacillaceae > Pristimantibacillus. The sequence continues at coordinate 2,893,987 of NZ_CP183886.1, read as the reverse complement.
AACCTATCATCTCTAACAAGCAGCAGCCCATCCGCTTATTCCTCTTACCAATCAGCATCGCCAGGCACGTCCAGCTTGGAGAAGCAGCTATCGGGCCTGCAGGCCGAGCTCAAAAAAGTGAATGACAGCAAGGAAGACCAAGCGGCCAAAGAGAAAAAGGCGCAGGTCATCCAGCATCAAATTCAGCAATTGCAGCAAGAGATAGCAAAGCAAAAGACGAAGGCAAGCGCTGCTGGCGGCGAAAGCCGGTCCGAGGCTCAAGCTGGCTCACAAATTTCGAAACCGGCAGCAGGACCGGCAGCAAATTCTGACCGGACGTTCGACATGCGTGTATAAGCCGTAAAGAAAAAAGGAATGGGCTGAGTCTTTATCAGTCCATTTTATTTTGCCAAGACGGGCGCTGGTTCCTGGTTTTTCAAAAACAATTTCAACGGCATAGGGAGTAAGGGACAGGGCAGACTAGCAGAGACATCTACTCTTCCTTTTGACATAAAACCAAAAGGTGTCATATAATCGAAATGCGAAACCAAATGGTTTCGTAATTGCGAGGTTATATCTTTATACTCACCTATTGGAGGTTATCGAATGGAAAATAATAATACGCAAAACACTTTGGCTGATATCAGACAAACGCTTGTACTTAACGCCCCGATCCAGAAGGTGTGGGACGCGGTTGCTACCTCAGAAGGCATTGCGGCATGGTTCATGCCAAACAATTTTCAAGCGGAGCTGGGCTATGAATTTCATTTGGAGGCAGGACCCTTCGGAAATTCTCCTTGTAAGGTCACGGTGCTGGACCCTCCTAACCAACTAACCTTCGAATGGGGCAAGGACTGGTCCTTGACGTTCGAGCTTACCGACATGGCGGGCAAAACGGAATTCACGCTTATTCATGCAGGCTGGGATGCGGATAAGGTTACTGAATTTGGCCAACCCCACGGGGAAGTGCGCGGCAAAATGTCGGGCGGCTGGGTTGGTATCGTGGAAAAACTGCGCCAGTACGTAGAGGCCTAATATGGCTGAGCCAGCACCAAAGCATGACGTTTTTCAAGCCATTGCAGATCCAACGCGCCGTAAACTGCTGCATTTGCTAGGCGATGAGGAGCTGCCAGTCACGGTCATTAGCAGCCATTTTACGATGAGCCGGACAGCGGTATCGAAACATTTGCGCGTGCTTGCTGATGCCGGGCTCGTGAAGGACCGGAAGGTCGGGCGGGAAACACGCTATCGGCTCGATCCGGAACCGCTCCTTGAGCTCAAGCGGTGGCTGGCTTATTATGAGCGTTACTGGGAAAATAAATTGTCGGCGCTTAAGCGCTTTGTGGAAAACGATGATCCATCGGATGCGGACTCCTTTGGCCCGCTTAAGGCAGTGGATCGCGATTCCAGCGAATAATAGCAAGAGTAAGCCGCTCCTCCAAAAGAAGGGACTGTCTCGAAGGTCGAAGACCCAAGGAGACAGTCTCTTCTTTCATGGCAAGGCAAATAGCCGCCAAGCACGGAGCCGTCTCAAGCGGTGTAGTATATACAGTAGAAACCCCCAAACTCCATGGAGTCTGGGGGTTTCTGGCGGTTATGTTGTATAAAATGCATTGAAGCGTAACGTTATCCAATAAGCTGCAGCATGTATTGTATAATCTACACTGTTCTGCGTGGATTGTTGCTGCTGATCCGATTTTAATTGCGCCAGCGGCATCAAATGCGATGCAGCAGGCTGGATTGACGATAACGGCAGCAGATGCTACACCAAAGCGGGCATGAACCCTATTCGCTGAAGAGTGAGCGTGTAAGCAGAGTAGGGCGGCAGCTTCATCGTCGAACCTTCTGAATTATCAATTATCTCAGCAGCGACAGGTCGAAGCTCGGCACGAGGCCTTCCTCGGCAGCGCGGCCAAGCAGGGCGGTGATCGCCGCGTATCCGTCTTCGCCCAAATCGGCAGTAAACTCATTGACGTAGAGATCGATATGCTGCTTAGCTACATCGGGTGAGAGCTCCTGCGCATGCATCATAATATAGGATTGGGACTCCGCCGGGTGAGCCCAGGCATGCTTGACGGATGCGCGAATCCAGCCGGTAATCGCATCGGTATCCAGCGAGCGCTTCGCAATGATAGCTCCGAGCGGGATCGGCAGACCGGTATCGGACTCCCACCAGCTTCCAAGGTCAGTCAGCATGCTCAGCCCGTAAGAGGGATAAGTGAAGCGGGCTTCATGGATGACCAGTCCGGCATCGATTTGGCCGTCGCGAACGGCGGGCATAATTTCATGGAAGGGCATTACGATAATCTCGCCAACCCCGCCCGGGACATGCTTGGCTGCCCACAAGCGGAACAAGAGATAGGCGGTCGAGCGTTCGCTCGGAACGGCTACGCGTTTACGGGATAGGGAGGCGGGATTAGCCGCTTCGCCTTCTCTGTTTTTCGTTAAAACGAGCGGGCCGCAGCCCCGGCCTAGCGCGCCGCCGCAAGGCAGCAGCTTATAATCGGACAGTACCCAAGGCAATGCCGCATAAGATATTTTCATCACCTCGGGGCCTTTGGACTTGGCAGCCCAATTGTTCGTAATATCGATATCGGCATACGTTACATCCAGCTCTGGCGCACCTTCGATTAGGCCATGCGCCCAAGCGTGAAAGACGAATGTATCATTCGGACAGGGTGAAAAAGCGATGTTCATGTGAATACCTCCCGTATGGCTTTACTTGCTGCTTCTAATGAGACTAATGCTTCGCCAATACGCCATGCAGCACGGTCACGCGGTCCAACCGCGTTTGAAATGGCGCGTATTTCTGTGACAGGAATGCCAAATCCAGCCGCGGCGACCGCAACGCCATGGCCTTCCATGCCTTCGGCAGCGGCGCCGCTAACGCGCTCAGCAAGAGCAGCGGTAGTCGCTGCCGTGCCAGTGGCTGTCGTTACCGTGAGAATGGGGCCGCTGCACACGGGTAAGCCGGCAGAATGGATGGCGTCGAACAGCAGGTTACTCCATACTGCGCTGGCAGGAATGCGTGCCGAGCCGAAGCCGAGCTCGTCCAAGCTGAGGAAGCCCTCCGGCGTCTCTGCTCCTAAATCGGCAGCGACGATAAGGTTTGAGACGACAAGCGATCCGATCTCGGCTTGTCCAGCAAACCCGCCGCCAATGCCTGCGCTAATGACTAAGCGGTATGCAATGGCTGACGGAGCAAGCATAGCCGCGGTCCGTGCTGCCGCAGCAGCCGCGCCTACTCCCGCTGCGATGACATCTACGTCCGGTATGCCCTGCAAGCCGCGAAGCACGGCGTCGCGCTCCGCATCCACAGCCGTCACGATCAATACGCGCTTGCTTCCGGCCGTTACGGCCTCGGCTGCATTACCATCTTGTATATTGGAATGTACGGTCATAAGAACGAAAGCTCCTTTGATAAGGCTTCTGACTGGTCTTGCTTTATCGTATCACCCGTTAGATCGCCGATGCAAATAGGCGGCTAGCCGATCGTGATTTTTCCTTCCGGGAAACGGTAAAGCTCTTTCTTCGAACGCGTATTGAGCGCGAAGGCAAGCGTGACCGGTCCAAGGCGGCCGACAAACATAAGCAATATGATAATGACTTTGCCGATATCGCTTAAATGGCTCGTTAAACCGGCAGACATGCCGACGGTACAGTAAGCGGAGGTTGCTTCAAACAATATCGCGAGAAAAGACCCGGTTTCCGTTATGGACAGAAGCATCGTCGCTCCGCAAATAATCGAGAATGCGATCATGGTGAACATGATGGCTTGATGAATCTGCTGCTTGGCAATGCGGTAACGAAATAGAACGACATCATCTTTCCCGCGGATCATGGCAATGATCGATCCGATCAGAATAGCGAAGGTTGTCACCCGTATACCGCCCCCCGTGGAGCCTGGTCCAGCGCCTATAAACATAAGAAGGACAAGAAAAAACTGCGTAACTTCGCGCAGCATGCCGGGATCTAACGTACTAAGGCCAGCGGAACGCGCGGTTACAGATTGAAACGAAGCGCCTAGCACTTTACCGACAGCCGACAAAGGCTGCAGCGTTTGAGGATTGGAGAACTCAAGCGCAAAAATAACAACGGCTCCAATGACCGTAAGAACACCTGTAACCGATAAAACGACCTTGCTGTGCAGGCTGAACTTTCGGTTTTTTGGATAGGTAACGAGCTCCGAAATCACGATAAACCCAATTCCTCCGAAAAAAATAAGCAGCATGGACACGATATTTACGAACGGATCCTCTACATAATGAATGAGACTGCTTGCCCGCTCTGGAAACTGGGAGAATAAATCAAAGCCGGCGTTATTAAAGAACGAAATGCTATGGAAGATGCCAAAATAAATCGACTTCCCAAGCGGCATTTCCAGCATGAAGTAGCTGCTTAGCAATATCGCGCCGGATAGCTCGATGACGAGGGCATAAAGCAATACCTTGCGAATCATGCGCACGATGCCTTCAGTTGAGCCGTAGTTCATGGATTCCTGCAGCACAAGCCGCTCACGGAATGAAATCCGTTTGCGGAACAGCAAAGCAAATAAGGTCGCCATCGTCATAAATCCCAGTCCGCCGACTTGGGCTAATACGATAATGACGACCTGACCGAAGGTGGAGAAGTGCGTGCCGGTATTCAGTACGGTAAGCCCTGTCACGCAGGTGGCGCTAGCCGACATAAACAAGGCATCGAGATAGGTCACCGAAGCCTCATCCGTGTAGGAGATTGGCCGTGACAGCAGCTGGGCGCCAACCAGAATAATGAATATAAAGCCGAAGGTCATGACTTGTGGCGGGCTTGGTCGATACCGCAATATATCGCGCAGTTTTTCTGCTTTAAGCATCGTTTATCCCACCTACCCTTTTTATGCTAGTATGGTTAAATTTAATGATTTGCATGTACAATGCCTTGATTGGATAGATGGACCGCATTCCGTCCGCTATGTTTCGAGCGGTAAAGAGCGACATCCGCCTCGCTTAGAAGCGCTTCCAGTGGTATATCCGCAGTTCGCGCTTGCGTCACGCCAAAGCTGGCTGTGATGGTTATCGCTTTAGCTGCGCTGTAAAGCGGATTGCCCGCAATCTCTGCACGCAGGCGTTCAGCGGTTTGCCCCGCCTGCTCAAGCGGCATATCCGGTAAGCTGATGGCAAATTCCTCGCCGCCATACCGGCCGAATAGAGCATTAGGAGGAAGAATTTGCTGACAAATCATGACGATGTGCCGGAGCGCGAAGTCTCCTACGCTATGGCCGTACCGGTCATTGATTTGTTTGAAATGATCGATATCAAGCAAAATAAAAGAGAGCGGCGTCTTTGTTAAATGGGCGGCAGTCAGCAGCTCCCTGCTTTTTTCCATGAAAAAAGTACGGTTATAAATGGTTGTGAGCCCGTCGATTTCAGCGAGATATCGCAGCTTGTTTTGGAGAAGCGTATGCTCCGTTACATCGATCATTACGATGGTTCTGCCCGCCAGCTGCCCGTTCGGCTTAAGAAGCTTAGAGGATCTTATCCGGTAATAGGATGTTTCTCCGCCCCGTACCCATTTCAGCTCCTGCTCATGGTCCAAGGTATCGTCAATTCCAAATGAGAACGCCCCGGTGTCCGCACCTCGTTTCCAGATATGATCCAGCCGTTGCCCAATCGCTTTAGGTGAGAGCGCCGGAATGATTTTTGTTGCCGCTCCGTTAAAATCCATGATTTGATTTTCTAGATTTAGCACTAGTACCCCGTCTCGCATGCTCTCGAAAATATGTTCCCGCGCAATAGGGGCAACGGTAAGCAGCGATGTCGAGAAAATGGATGTAACATATAAGGTTGATGTGATGCACATCAGAATCGGCACAGGGTCCATGCCAAGCGGAGTAAGACCGAGTACATAGGCCAGCGCCCCCAGCATAGGGAGCGTGATGCCAATAGCGAGCGTTATGATTTGCTTGCGGTACACTGATTTTGTCCTTCGCCAATAACGCCACAATATAAATAGGCTGGCAAACATCGATCCGGAGGTGTAGCTTCCATGAACGTAATACCAGAGACCGGGCACTACATCAACCATGGGAGTGGCGACGTTTGGATGCAAAAATAGCTGCTTATAGAACAAGTGATGAAATTCATTGGTCGAAACCATCAGCAGCGTTATGGCCGGGATGACAAAAAAGATCCATGACTTCTTGAACTTGTCGAATTTCTCTATGCCTACATAATGCATGACCAGCAGCAAGCTGCAGGGAGAGATGAAAGGCATGCCAAGATATTCGATATTTAACCAAAAACGGATCTCGCGAAGCGATTCGCTGGCGAGCTCGAAAGCAAAAGCGAAGGTATAAACGGCGGATAAAATGGTCGACCACATAAATACTCTCATGCCTGTGAACTTTTTCTTGTTGTTGTAAGCATATATGGCAAGCAGCACGCTAAGAACGCCGGAAATGACGACAAAAATAATATACTGGGAAATAGGGGTATCCTTAGTTATTAACATAAGCGGCTCCAATGTAGCGGAATAATAGTTTATTGTCGTTTCAGCCTGACCGTGCAAGGGTGTAGGCTACGACACATTTTACCATATGAGCTCGTTCTTCATCAAAATATTATAAAATTCGCGGTTATGCGACTCTAATAAACATAAATTAGCCTATCGTATTTATAACATAAATAAATATTTATACTATTTGAAGGAGCAAGGATATAACATGGAGAATAAGTTTGCATACATAATTCTACAAAAAATGATCTTTTGTATACGCATTAGTTTAAAAGAGTGATATCTTACTCATGAACACACAAGTAAATTCTGCTATAATTTAGTAAAAATGAAAGGCTTGCTGCACCAATATTTTGAATATTGGATAGAAAGGATGCTGATTCCATTATGAAGATACACACGCAACGCGTAGCAGGCCTTAAGTACGTAAAGCTTTGTTTTCTAGTATTTATGATCATCATGTTAGTGGTAGAATCCTTTCCGTTTGTTTCGGGCTCGCGAGTTGAAGCAGCATCGGGAGGCTACGTTTATTACGTATCCGCAACCGGTAACGATAGTAACCCCGGTACGAAGGAACTGCCATGGAAAACGATTCAAAAGGCAGCAAGTACGGTGCTGGCCGGGGACACGGTTTATGTGCGCGGCGGTATTTATAAGGAATTCGTAACGATCAAGACTTCCGGCTCGCAAGAGGCTGGCTTCATTACATTCCAGGCTTATCCGGGAGAAACGCCGATTTTGGACGGAACAGGCCTTAGTGTAGGCAGCGGGAAAAATGCTTTAATTTATTTAAGCAATGCCAGCTACATTATCGTCGATGGGTTTGAGGTTCGGAACCTAACGACCTCAAGCAGCTCCTATTATCCGGCTGGGATTCGTGTGCGCGAGGGTGGACAAAGCATCAATATCCTCAATAACAACGTGCATCATATTTCAAACAGCGCTGCCAGCGGCAACGCGCATGGCATTCATGTTTATGGAAACTCAAGCATAGCGATAAAAGACGTCACGATTAGCGGAAATGAGGTTCATCATTTAGTAACGGGCTACAGCGAGTCAGTAACGCTAAGCGGTAATATTGATGGTTTCTCCGTTATTCGCAACATTGTTCATGATAATAATAATATAGGCATTGATATAGCAGGCTTCTATGGGGCATGTACTGCATCGTGTATTGATCAAGCGCGAAACGGGATCGTTTCGGACAATACCGTTTATAACATTAACTCTTCAACAAACCCGGCATATAAGGGAGTCCATGCAGCAGGCGGCATCTATGTAGATGGCGGCACAGAAGTTATTATTGAACGGAATATAGTATTCAACAGCGATTTTGGCATTGAATTAGCGAGTGAGAAGCTCGGCAAACTAACCCGGAAAATTACAGTTCGCAATAACGTTGTTCACCATAATTATGGCGCAGGCATTATTATGGGCGGATCTAGTTCCTCGAATGGAGGGGCGGCAGACAATATCATTTCCAATAATACGCTGATAGAAAATGACACATTAAATCAGGGATACGGCGAAATTACCTTGCAATGGAACAACACAAACAATTCAATCTTGAATAACATTGTTTATAGCAGCCCGAAAAAGACTTTTGTTCATAAATCAAACAGCAGCGGATCGGGTAATATTGTCGACTACAATTTATTATTCCGCGCGGGCGAGCCTGACACTGTTCCTTGGAGTTGGCAGAGCGGTTCCTATTCCACTTGGGATGCCTATAAAAAAGCAACAGGAAACGATGTTCATTCTATTTTCTCTGATCCGCTATTAGTTGATAAGAACAGTCAATTTAAGTTGAAGGATACTTCCCCTGCTATTGATAGAGGAATATCACGACCAGATCTTAATGGAACAATGGATTTCAGCAGCCAGCTTAGAATCCAAGGCAAGAGCGTAGATATTGGAGCTAGTGAGTTTATGCCGCCAACGCCGACTGTGCCTGTGGAAGAACCGCAAATTCCAGATTCGGATCCTATTATAATTGTTCCAGGAGAAGAGACTGAAGCTGAAGCTCCTGCTATCCTGGTTGATGGCGATCTGTCAGATTGGGAAGGTATTCCTTTATTGGCCGAGGGAGCCGGCAACGTACAGCATTTAAAAGCTTTGATGACTAAGGATAAGCTCATGCTCTATGTATACGGCAGCTTGCTTGAGCAAAAAGGACAATTTTTTCTTAATACGGACGAAAACAAGGACAGTGGTTTTGGAGTGCCGTACTGGACAAACAGCGGAGCCGATTATTTATTAGAAAATGGCGTTCTATTTAAATATAATGGATCCGGCGGCACGAGCTGGTCGTGGATACAAGTAAAAAATCTTTTACAAGCTAAAGAATATGTAAAAACCAATACGGTAATTGAAGTGTCGATTGCGCTTTCCGATATCGGTATTTCACAAGGGTCGCCAGTTTCAGCAGGATACGTATGGAATGATTCAAACGCTGAGAAACTGCCTCTGGGCAGAGATTTAGCCGTGATTGGAGTAGGGACGGGGACAGAACCTGACGTTTCAACTCCTACGCCAGTTCCGACGCAAGCGCCGACACCGGTACCAACACCGGTACCGACACCAGTACCGACACCAGTACCAACACCAGTACCAACACCAGTACCAACACCGGTACCAACACCGGTGCCAACACCGGTACCAACACCGGTGCCAACACCGGTACCAACACCGGTGCCAACACCGGAACCAATTAAGACAACCATTGTGGTGGACGGAGAAACAGCCGATTGGAACAAAATTTCGGAATTCATAGTTGGCGATTCGAATCCTAAATCTCTTAAAGCAGTACATGCGAATTCTAATTTGAATGTACTTCTACAAGGCAGTAATTTATCAGTTAAGGTTCAGGTCTACTTCAATACCGACAGCAGCGTAAAAACAGGTTACCAATCAACGAAGCTGACAGAGAGCGGTGCAGAGTTTCTATTAGAGAATGGTACTTTATACGCGTACTCGGGCTCGGGAAGCGATTGGTCGTGGAGAAAAATAGATTCATTGAAAACAACTAAGAAATATATCGTAAAAACAGAAATCATAGAGTTTGCAATTCCGCTCGATGTGCTGGGGCTAAAAGTGGACGGTTCCGTTTCGATTGGCGTGGTGCTTGCTGATTCAACCAAAACAATGCTTCCTATAGACGGCGTAATGAAGTCATTTGCTATTGTTAAAGAGTAGATGGAAAATATAATTCTTTTGACCTAGTCTTAATAACCCTCTATAGACGAGAATATCGGGAGACAAATGATCGAAGTGATCTCCCGAATATTGTCGAATATAGAGGGTTTTTGTTTGAAATTGTAGAAATATAAAAGATTTTATTTCAAGGGATTTTGCAATCTCTCAAAATTCTACATAAAAATTGTTATTTCGTAGTCGAAACGAATCACGTATGTTATCATAAGTTAGCATTCGACATTTACATACAATTAATAGTCGAAATAACAAAACTTTATCTCTTTGCCACATCTATTCTTAAAGCTGCATAGGATCATTTCCCCGCTTGTAATATGACGCCCTTGCCTTTCAAAAATGATAAGCCGGTTAGAGCATAAAGTTTTTTATTGTAATGAATATCCATATTATAAAGACGGGGTGGAGTCGTGAAAGTACTTATTTCAGGAGGCTATGGATTTATCGGATCTCATGTTGCCGATAGGTTTCATAAAGAAGGATATGAAGTATTCATAATAGATAATTTATTAACCGGCAGAAAAGAAAACGTTACTTTTAAGCATAAAGGGTATCAACTATCTGTTGAGGATCCAAAATGCGAGGAAATATTCCGTTCTAACCGCTTTGACGCGGTTATTCATTTGGCTGCTCAGGTCAGCGTTGCCGACTCCGTGAGCAATCCAAGACTGGATACCGAGTCGAATGTGCTGGGTTTGGTCAATATGCTTACACTTTCTCAAAAATATAAGGTTAAAAAATTCATTTTCGCTTCATCGGCTGCGGTTTATGGCATGAATGATAAATTGCCGCTAGTAGAAACGGATCATTGTAACCCCATCTCGCCTTACGGCATTAGCAAATGGGTTGGCGAATCCTACTGTTTGAAATGGGAACAGCTTTATGATTTAGAAACGGTGTGTTTTAGGTTTTCCAATGTGTACGGACCGCGTCAGGGCAGCGTGGGCGAAGGCGGCGTAGTCTCTATATTTATGGATCGGATCATTTCGGAGCTGCCCGTGTTTATTCATGGCGATGGCGAACAGACGAGAGACTTTATCTATGTGGAGGATGTAGCGGATGCGATCTACCGCGCTTCCTATGCTAGTCTGTCAGGCATTTATAATTTATCGACGAATACGGAACGCAGCGTTAACTCCTTGGTTGATGTGTTGAAGGAGCTTCACGATGTGAAAGAGGTTCATCACACGGACCGCAGGGATGGAGATATCCAACGGTCAACTTTGAGCAACGAGAAAATTAAAAACGAGCTGGACTGGGTTCCGATGTATGATACGAACGAAGGTTTGAAGCGTACCTTTGCGTGGTTCAAATCGAATCAGGCAAAGCGCGAAGTCGCAGTTAGCGCAGTGGAGGAGACATCATCCAAGCGGCAGTGGCTTAAGAGCATTCAGCCTTATTTCGAGAACTTGCTGGCCTTTGCTCTAACGGCTTGGATCGTGCTCAGCCAACAAAGCAGTGCATACGGGCTGATTGATGTTGAATTATTTTACATTACGATTATTGGTATTATCTATGGTAATCGTCAATCTATTCTAGCGGTTGTATTATCCATCGGGTTATTTCTATTCAAAAAGCTTGATGACGGTCATGAAATTGTATCTTTGATGTACGATACGGACTTCTTTTTCCAGATGGCCATTTATTTGTTTATCGGACTCGTCGTTGGTTACTCGGTGGAACGGAAGAACGGCATTATTCAAGCCAAAGAGCAAAAAATCGTGGAACTTGAAAATAGATACGAGTTTTTGAACGGCGTGTATACTGAGGTTCGCGAAGTGAAGGACGAATTGCAGCACCGAATTTTGAACAGCGGTGATAGCTTCGGGAAAATCCACTCGATTACGAAAGAGCTGGAGAGCTTGGAGCTTGAGAAGGTGTTTATGGCAACGGTCAACGTTGTCAAATCGATTATGGGCGTGCAAACCGTATCCATTTATACGGTCAGTCCGAACCGCTCGTTTATGCGCCTTGTCGCGAATACGAATGATTCGGGGGCGGCAGTAAGCAAGTCATTGCGCCTTGAAGATCATGCCTACATACAGAAAATGTTGGCAGACGGCAAGGTATTTGTAAATAAAGAGCTTAATAGCCATGCGCCGCTGATGAGCGTGCCGATCTATCATGACGGAACGATTGCGGCATTTATTTCCATAGAAGGCATGTCTATCGATAAGTTTTCGCTCTATTATCAGAACTTGTTTAAAGTTACCTCTGATCTGGTTTCTTCTGCTCTGTCGCGCGCGCTTGCGTATCTCGATGCAACGGAAAGCCGCAGGTTTATCGAGGGTACCTCTGTATTGCGAAAAGAGGCTTTCGAAGAAATCCTGTCAAGCAAGAAACAGGCAAAAAGCATGCACAATACACCTTATCTGTTACTGGAAGGCGAGCTTGGCCAAATGTCCTTGAAGCAATATTCGGAAAAGGTTGCAAGCATGCTGCGCGAGACAGATTATATCGGTTCGGTAAAAGAAGGACAAGTTGTCGTAATCCTTTCCAACTCGGCGGCAGAAGATGCTAACTTTGTCCTATCTCGTTTTGCGCAACAAGAAATCAGCATGAGAGTTGTCGAAGGGGAGCTCTAATATGATTGGGTTATTATACGGAATATACGTGCTGCTGTCGGCATTCGGCTTATTTCTAATCCACCGTAAATCTATGCGGGAATGGCTGCTTAGGATGATCATTGTTACGCTGCTTCCAGTAATCGGGTGGCTATTGCCTGTGTTTTGGCCGAGACGTTGGTTTAACCATGCCGGCGAGAAGCTGGACGAATATATCGTAAAGCAGCAGGAAGAGATGTCTGTAAGCAACATAGGCATTCACAAGAAGATGGAAGTAGAAAAAGAATTAAACATCATTTCTATCGAGGATGCGCTCATTGTCAGCGAACATTCTGCAAGGCGCAGAGTCATGATCGATGTTCTGAAGCAGGATTCCATTAATTATCTCGAGGTTTTGCAAACGGCCGTTAGCAATGAAGATACGGAAACCTCCCATTATGCCGTTAGTGCGATTATGGAGGCGAAAAGGAAGCTCTCGATATCGATTCAGGAGCTTTCTGTACAGTATGAGCAAAACAAAACGGACGAGCATCTGCTGCGTGCATATGCAGAAGTGCTGAAAGGCTTTATGCGCAGCGGATTTTTGGATGAACGTACTTCTCGGAAATATAAATACACGTACGTTGCAGTTTTAGAACAGCTAATTTCCAATTCGGAGGATGTGGAATCCGCGTTTGCTGAGAAGCTGAATGCGGAGATGGAGCTGGGTCAATTTATTGCAAGCGAAGAGACCTGCCATGCGTACATCGAGAGATATCCCCACAGCGAGGATGCCTATCTTAGCTTGGTTCAGCTGTATTTTATGACAAAATCGGTGGATAAGCTGCACACAACGATAGAAACACTAAAAAAGTCACCGTTGAGGCTCTCGAACCGGGCCCTCACCATGGTAAGGTTTTGGTCGGAAGGGGCATGACATGAAGAACGAGTTAAACTTCTCGAGAAAAATATACATCATTTTGCTGGTAGTCTTGGCGTTTGGAGTTGTAATTCAGATCGCGCGTTCCCAATATATCCTACAGTTTAAGCATAATACCAATTTATTGGAGCAACGCGAGGAGCTGTTTGCAAATATAAAGGATCATCCTGCTCAAGAACTTACAGGCACGAATTATTGTGTTGTGTATGAATCAACCGAGGATTATAGTGTCGCGCTCAAAAAAAATGCTTCCCGAACGTTACAATACATGCAGAAGAAAGCTGCTGAAATTAATTTAGCAGAGCAAAATCTAAATGTAGACAGCTGTGGTGTAGTTATCGTTGCAACGGATAACTTGAATAAGTTAGGAAAGATCAAACTCATTGATGATTACGTATTTAATGGCGGCTATATGATATTTATGAGCTCCTTAACCATAGATACCAATTTTCAAGTGCTCTATCGGAAATTTGGCATTTCGTCATTTGGCCAACCGCATGAAACGATTGGAATCGAGCTTCTCTCCAATGTATTGATCGGGGAAAAAAACCTTCACATAGACGATGAATTTATGAGCAATTCCTCCATTAGTATTGAGTTAGATGATCAGTCAGAGCTGCTCGCCGAATCAGCAGACGGCAATCCGCTTCTTTGGAAACGGGGATACGGCAAAGGAGCGTTCATGATGTTTAACGGCTCCATGCTGCAAGAAAAAATCAACCGTGGTTTTTTTGCCGGAGCTTTAAGCTTGCTTGAGCCGAATTTTATTTATCCGGTTTTTAATTCGAAAATATTTTTTATCGACGACTTTCCAGCCCCGATTTCAAAAGAAGTCATTCCGGCTATCTACAGAGAATATCAACGGGATACGCCGAGCTTTTACCAGGATATCTGGTGGCCGGATATGCTTAAGGCTGCGAAAAAATACGCGATTAAATATACGGCGGTAATTATTCAATCCTACCACGACGAGGTGCTGCCGCCATTCGAATATCCGATTGACGAAGACCGCTACGGGCTGATTTCATACGGGCGCGAGGTCATTAAGAGCGGCGGTGAAATCGGAATTCACGGCTACAATCATCAATCTTTGGTTGTAGATGAGGAAGTATCCAAAAGTTTTGGTTATAACGTATGGAAGAACTCCGATATTATGGCAGAATCCATTAAAGAAGTTTTGAAGTTTTCAGCCCAGGCTTTTCCTAAGTATTCCGTTATGTCCTACGTCCCGCCTTCTAATGTGCTGGATGAGGTAGGGAGAGAAGGATTGAAAAAAGCATGGCCGAACTTGACGGTTATTTCGTCTTTATACGGTGAGGATGCATCAGGAATGGCCTATGTACAGGAATATGAGATTGCCAAAGATGGCATTATTGAGATGCCTCGTGTCACCTCGGGTTATTTTGAAGATACCTTTGAACGCTGGGCGGAAGCGAACGCCATGACCGGGTTAGGAATCTTCTCTCATTTTATTCATCCGGATGATGTTTTAAGCGGCGCGCGAAGTAAAAACCAAACCTGGGAAAAGCTTTATGACGGCTTCTCGGAAAAAGTCGAACGGCTGAAAAAGACATATCCATGGGTCCGTCCAATGGCTTCGACCGAGGCGGCGCTAGATATGGGAGTTGCCTTGACCTCGCAGCTGAAGCTTACGGAAAGCGGAAATAGCATCAAAGGCGAAGTATCCAACTACCGTTCAAATCTTTATTATGTTTTACGCTCCGATAAAAAAATCGGCAAACAAGTGAATTGCTCTGTCCAAAAAATAGATACGAATACGTTCCTTGTCGAAGTATATGATTCTAAATTCACGATCGAATTAGGTGGGTAATCACATGAGAATATGTATAATTGCTGAAGGATCGTATCCGTATATTACCGGCGGGGTGTCAAGCTGGATTCATAGTATCATTACGCAAATGCCGGAGCATGAGTTTGTGATTTACGCGATTGGGGCACAGACCAAGCAAAAGGGTCAATATAAATATAAACTGCCAAGCAATATCGTTGAAGTGAAGGAAATGTTCCTGGATGCGTATTTATTCGAGGAAGGCGAGTGGGGCCATCGTTTTAAGCTGACGAATGACCAGCAAAAGGATATAATGGCCCTTCTGAGCGGGGAAGGAACGGTAAATTGGAGCAATATTTTTGATTTGCTTCGAACCAGCAAGTTCCGCAGAGCGGCTGATTTCTTATCAAGCAAGGATTACTTTGATATTTTGGAGCAGCTCGGCCGGAATAAATATAGCCTGGTGCCCTTTACGGAAATGTTTTGGACGGTGCGCTCGATGATTCTGCCGTTGTTCTTGACGATACGGCATGAAATACCGAAGGCGGACGTTTACCATAGCGTATCCACAGGATATGCAGGCGTGGTAGGCGCGCTGGCTAAGCACTTGCATAAAAAACCATTGCTGCTGACGGAGCACGGCATTTACTCGCGTGAGCGGGAAGAAGAAATCATTAAGGCAGATTGGGTGAAAGGTTATTTCAAAGATTTGTGGATCGAGTATTTCTATAACCTTTCAACCTGTGTCTATGAAGCAGCGGATCAAGTCATCACATTGTTCAGCCGCAACAAGGAAATTGAAATAGAGGTTGGGTGCGACGAATCCAAAATAAGCATTATCCCCAACGGCGTAAATATCGACAACTATGTAAATTTAATAACGGCTCCGCAGGATGGCAAACTTCGAATCGGAGCGATTGTCCGCGTTGTGCCTATAAAAGATATTAAGACGATGATCCAAAGCTTCGCATTGATTAAGCATGAGGTCCCAAATGCGGAGATGTACATCATGGGTCCGATTGAAGAGGACGAGCAGTACTATCAGGAATGCATGCAGATGGTAGAAGCCATGGAAATTAAGGACATTATTTTCACAGGCGAAGTGCAAATCAAGGACTATATTGGCCAAATGGACATTCTTATGCTAACGAGCATTAGTGAAGGGCAGCCACTCGCCATTCTGGAAGGGATGGCCTGCGCAAAGCCGTTCGTAACGACGAATGTCGGCAGCTGCAAGGAACTGATCAACGGAATGGACGACGGTATTGGTCCTGCAGGTTTAGTCGCGCCGGTTATGCACTACGAGCAGCTCGCAAACGGAGTTATAGAATTGTGCAAAAACCAAAAGCTGCGTGAACAGATGGGACGCAATGCATTCGAGCGTGTTCAGCGTTTTTATAAGCATCAGGATTTTATTGCTAGCTATCGTAATCTTTATCAATCGTTGGGAGGCTGACGTAAGTGGCTGGAATCGGCTTCGAACTGAGAAAGTTGTTTCAGGAGCAGGGATTAATCAATAATGTTAAGGCTTATGCGTATTCGTCTTTGACGACGATAGGACCCATGGTCTTATGCATGTCCTTGATTATTGCGCTTCAAAAAATGATGTCCGTCTATAATGGAAGCTATTTGGAATGGGAGCTGTATATATCGACGGTAACCTATTGCTTTATTTTTTCCATTATCATTACGAGCGGGATATCCATGGTTATCACGCGTTTCATTGCCGACATGATCTATCAGAAAAAGTATGAGCAGCTGTTATCCTCCTATTACGGAGCATTAATGGTTTGCCTTCCCGTGTGCGCTTTAGCAGCTTGGCTGTTTCTGCGCGAGGTGTCTGCTGATTCCGGATATAAGCTGGCTGCTTATCTTTTCTTCATGGAGCTTATTATTATTTGGATACAAGGAATTTATTTATCGGCTTTAAAGGACTATATTCGCATTGTAAGAAGCTTCGGAATTGGGGTTGTCATCGCACTGCTAAGCGGTTTCCTACTGTTTACGTATACGGACATCCAAGCAACTACAGCCGCGCTGCTCTCGATCGATATCGGCTTTTTGGTTATAGCCGTACTTTCTTCCTTTCATTTTGAGCAAATATTCCCCCGTGCGCAGAGCCGGCAATATTTCACCTTTTTAACCTACTTTAAGAAATACCCTTCGCTTTTCTTTACCGGCTGCTTTGTTTATGGCGGCGTATATATTCACAGCTTTATTTATTGGTTTGGACCATCGGGCGTGGAGGTTGCTAATCGTTACCTGGTTATGCCGGCATACGATTTACCGGTTTTCTACGCGTTTCTCTCTGTCGTTCCATCCATGGTCGTTTTTGTTGTTTCGGTTGAAACGTCTTTCTACGAGAAGTTTCGGGTGTATTATTTGAACGTATTGGATGGCGGCACCTATCAGGATATCAATAAAGCCAAAAAAGAAATGCAAAAAACGCTTTTGCGTGAATTCAGCTTTTTAATGGAAGTACAGCTGCTGTTCACCATTCTTTCCATAGCTCTCGGAATGAATTTTCTACCGAAAATTGGTTTCACAATGGCGCAGCTGGACTTGTTTCTCATCTTAACATTAGGTTATTTCTTATTTATTATTATGTTCGTGCTTGTACATGTCCTCATGTACTTCGATGACCGGAAAGGTGTCCTTATGATTAGTGGTTTGTTTATTGCTGCAAATGCCGGATTTACGTACTGGATGATGAATTTAGACCTCAATGGTCTCGGCATGTTTATAGCGGCATTCGTAGCGCTGGCCGTTGGGATTGCGCGCCTGCTGCATGTGCTGCGCAATATTGATTACTATACCTTCTGTTCACAACCGCTTACGACAAAAAGCCAGCGGGAAAATTCAAAACTTTCATTGGTCAAACCGGCCTCGATTATTTCTTCAATAATTGTTATGACGCTGGTTTTATCCGCATGCTCTAGTGATAAAGCTGCTTCAGTAGGCGAACCTTCCAATAGTGAGAGCGCAGCTGCTTCCACTGGGCAAAGCGACGGCATCGCCGAAGATAAACGGATTTATGAAAGAGATGAGGACGGCTCTCTTAAGGCTTTGTATGTCACGATAATGCCGGAAAAAGCAAATGATGCCGATTCCGTAAACTGGTATGAACTTAATCGGATGACCGATCGTTACAGTGAAGAGAATTTGGAAGTCATTATGCAGGAAGGAAAGGCAGACGGTACGGGGCCAACGTCTGGAATGTTTGGATACGGAGCAGACACTGCTAACGCAAAAATCAGCCTGCGAGGCAATACTGCCCGATATGCTGCCCAAAAATCGTATAAAATCAAGCTATTTGATGAAGCAGGCTTATGGCAGAACCAGAGGACGTTGAATTTAAACAAGCATTCGACGGACCTTTCAAGATTACGAAATAAGCTAAGCTTTGATTTGTTAGAGCAAATCCCGAATATAACGAGCTTAAGAACGCAGTTTGTTCATTTGTATGTCAAGGATTTGTCAGAGGGCTCGGCAAATGCGGTTTATCAAGACTATGGTCTATACAGCCAAATCGAACAGCCTAACGAAATGTTTTTGAAGTCTCATTGGCTGGACCCTTACGGTCAGTTGTACAAAGTTAACTTTTTCGAGTTCCAACGTTATCCGGATCAAATTAAGTCGCAGTCAGATCCGGATTATGATAAGGCAGCCTTTGAAACCATTCTTGAAATTAAAGGCCGTGAAGAGCATGACAAGCTGATCGACATGCTGGATGACTTGAACAATATGGAAAAGTCTATTGATGAAGTCATTGAAGAACATTTTGATCTGGAAAATTTCCTTACATGGACAGCAATAAACATATTGATGGACAACATGGATACGGATGCTAATAACTTTTATCTTTATTCCCCGTTAAATTCAAAGAAGTGGTATTTGCTTCCTTGGGATTATGACGGCGGCTGGGAGTTACAGAGGGAAGGAAACTACATTCGGACTTATCAGTCCGGACTCAGTAATTTCTGGGGAAGCACCTTGCATAACCGTTATTTCCGAAATGAAGAGCATATTAAGCAGTTAGAGGACAAAGTAGAAGAGTTAGCCAAAGTCATTAATAAGGACAGCGTGGAAAAACAGTTAAACCAATATAAGGATATCGTTAAGCCTTTTCTCTTCAGTGCACCTGATATGAACTATTTACCTGGACGCAATGTTGACTTTGATAAGGAGCTTGAGCAAATTATCAATACTCCGGAACGAGGAGTAGAACGATTCCTGAAAGATTTAGAAAAGCCTAAGCCATTTTATATGGATGCAGTTGATATAGAAGCTGCGAAAATTAATTTTACATGGGGAATCTCGTTTGATCTTCAAGGGGATGATCTCCTTTATGACGTGACGATTGCCCGTGATCCTGCTTTTGCACAAATTATAGGATCCCAAAAGAACATACAGGTTAACGAAGCATCATTTAAAAGACCGGCAGACGGAACTTATTACTGGCGGGTAACGGTTCGCGATAATAGCGGGCATGAGCAAACCTCTTTCGATTCCTTTACTGACGTAGAAGGAAATGAGTATAACGGCATTAGACAGTTCGAGGTGGAATAGCATGTTATTTCAGGGCAAAAAGTTACGGAACGAAATGAAGTATTATTTGCACATGCATGATTATATTTCACTTCGCTACAAGGTCTCGACCATGCTTGTCATGGACAAAAACTCATTGTCAGTAGATGGATACGGCATTCGCAGCCTGTATTTTGACGGCCCGCATGATCATTCTTTGTATGATAAGAATAACGGCATATTTAAACGAGAGAAATACCGTATTCGCATTTACAATGGCAGTGACGCGAAAATTACCGTGGAGCGGAAAAGCAAATACGGTGAATTCGTATGCAAGGAAGCAGCCTCTATTAGTCGTGATGAGTACGATGCCATCATGAGAAAAGATTACGAGCCGTTAGCAGGCAAAAAGGAGCCTTTGCTGATCGAATTTTATTCGGCGCTTGCGCATCGGGCTTTCCGGCCTATCGTCATCGTTGATTATTTTCGAGAGGCCTATGTGTATGAACCGGGAAATGTGCGAATTACATTCGATAAGCGCTTGACTGCGGGCGTGAATTCCGTCGATTTATTTGACCCCCACTTAGTGCAGGAGGAAGCGCTGCTCTCGGCTCAAACGATAATGGAAGTGAAGTTCGATGATTTTCTTCCGGATAATATTCGTAAGGTTGTACAGCCGGAGAGGCATGCGCGGTCAGCGATATCCAAGTATGTCATTTGCCGCGAGGTTGGCATGAAGCATTTTAAACAATAGACTAGCAGAGGTGCAATAATGAACGATACGGTTAATTTCCAGGACGTCATCAAAAAAAGCATGCTTCATCTTGAAGCATTCCGGAGTATTTCTTATGTAGATATGTTTTTGGGTCTAGCATCAGCATTCATAATCGGCTTATTCATTTATTGGATTTACCGCAAAACTTTCCGCGGTGTCGTGTACAGCTATAACTATAATGTCTCTTTCGTTCTAATGACAATGATTACGGCGCTTATTATTATGACAATCAGTACGAATATCGTATTGTCACTTGGTATGGTCGGCGCACTCAGCATCGTGCGTTTTAGAACCGCTGTAAAGGATCCGTTGGACATTGTGTACATGTTCTGGGCAATTGCTGCAGGTATCGCCAGCGGCGCCAAAATGTACCCTCTAGCTTTAGGTGGATCCATCATAATCGGTTTAACGTTGGCTTGGCTATCCAAACGCAAAATTAAAGAGCAAGCCTTTCTCTTGATTATTCGCCATACCGATAGCGCAACTGATGAACTTAGAGTTCAGCTTCGCAAGCTGGACTCTAAGCTGAAATCCAAAACCGTCCGCAAGGATTTTACAGAGCTGACTGTAGAAATTAAAATGCGTGACGACAATACCGCATTTATGAAAACGATTAGCGAAATTGAAGGCGTACATGATGCATCGCTTATTAACTATACAGGCGATTACGCACAATAATCGTAAAATTGACCGAATTAAATATGGGTGCTATTACGGGCTGATCCTCTATTCTGAGGTGTCAGCCTGTTTGATTTTTAGTGGATAAGAAACAGGGGTGAGCCATTTGCTCACCCCTGTTTCTTAAATCGATAATTAAACCTGTCTAGGCAGCGTAATCTCAACGCAGGTTCCCTGGCCAAGCTCGCTTCGGAAAACGATAGCTCCTTTATGGGCAGCGATGATTTGCTGGCTGACCATGAGGCCAAGGCCGTTGCCGCTCGCTTTTTTCGTAAAGAAAGGCTCGCCCAAGCGTATCAAATCATCCTCGGCAATTCCGCAGCCCTGATCGATGAACTGCAGAACAATCGATCCGCTCCTATTCTTTTCCAGTTGAATGGACAGCACGCCGCCGCCGGGCATGGCTTCAATCCCGTTTTTCATGATGTTGACGAAAACCTGTTTTAGCTGGTTAGCTTCGCCAATCACCTCGGGAAGCTCGGCTTCGGCTAGCAGCGTAAGCTGAACATTGCTCATCTTCGCCTCTGAATCGAGCAGCATCATGATATCGCCGACAAGGGTCAGCACGTTCACAGGCTGATAATGGCTGGCTTGCGGCTTAGCGAATACGAGAAATTCGCTTACGATCATATTGATCTGGTCAAGCTCGCCAAGCATCACCTCGAGATGGGAAGGCGTTAAGGAGCCAGTTTGCTGCTGAAGCTGGACAAAGCCGCGCAGCGTCGTCAGCGGGTTGCGTACTTCATGGGCAACGCCCGCGGCAATTTGACCGACCACCGACAGTTTCTCGGAGCGCCTAATGATTTCCTCCGTTTGCTTACGCGATGTAATATTCCTTGAAATGGTGGCGATTGCAATAATGGCGCCAAGCTCATCGCGTATCGGAGATATCGTAATGCTTAAATCAATGAGCTGATTTGATTTTGTATAACGGACGGTTTCGAAGTCGGTTACGGAGCCGCCGCGCAGCACGGTAGCCTCAAGCTCATGATACGAGCTCAGATAGTCGCTTGGCACATTATCCAGCGGTTTGCCGAGCGCCTCTTCCTCATTCCAGCCGTACATGATTTCGAAGGCTTTGTTCACTTGAATGACATGGCCCGCCAAATCCGCTACATGAATCGCATCGGAGGTATGATTGACGAACGATTCAAGGTACTGCTTCGTGTTTCGCAGCTCTTCGGCCGTATCCTGAAGCTGAGTGGTATAGCTGTGCAAATTATCGCCCATCGTATCGATGCGGGAAGCGAGCAAGCCTAACTCATCATTGCTGCGTATCGTAATGATTTTGCCGAAATTGCCTGCAGCGATCGCATTTACTTTGTTTAAAATCTGATTCAAGCCGCGCAGCATGAAGCCCGCAATGAAGTAACTCGCGAACATCGTCACCAGAACGAGGCACAATGAGATGACCGATTGCATAAGCAGCTGGCGTTTAAGCGGCTTCAAAATAGATTGATGGTCAAAGCTGATACAGATGACATAGGTTTTGTCGATGGTGATCGGAATAAAGGTTTTCATGACCTGTTTGCCCATGATCGTGCTTTTCGCTGTAACCGTCATCCCGCTATCCAACGCTTTTTGAATATTCACGGAATCATTTTCTTGATCTTTGTAGGTGTATTGCCCAAAGGGAATGTCTCGAACGTCTAGATTGTAAACAGGAATGCCTTTTTTCATTTTTATGATTGGACTTTTTCCAAAAAACTGCGGATCAAAGCCGGTGATTTCTAAAATATCCTGCTGATCGGCAATGATCTTATTGACGATGGAATTCGTCCCGATCGAATTATCGAAATCGAGCAGCACCTGCGCATTCACGTAGGGATTAATCATATAGTTTGTCGTTCCGTCGTAATAGTCGCCCCATTTTCTAATTTGTTTAGGGTCTGAGGTGGAGAAATTAAACGGTCCGGACCAGAAGTTTTCCAGCTTTTGCCCTTCGGGAATGGTGACGTTATGATTCTCAAATAGCTGCAAAAACGCCCTGTGCCAATAATCCCAAGTTTTTGAGCTTAGGTTGATTTCATTGGGATCGGAGGATTTCAATGCGATAACATCGTCATCGAAGCGTTTCCACAGCGTAATATGATCGACGCCAAGCTTGCGGCTTAGCTCGACGAGCTGTTCGTTTTTGACTTTATCGATATCGGGATCAAGCTGTTCCTTTGCTGCAATGGCAACGTTTCTCAGCTTCTCGCCTATTGAATCCTCCATAGATTGCCTAGCGCTTTCCGAGGCCGCAATCGTGAGGCTAATTTGCTTCGCAATACTGTTTACCTGCTGCTCGAGACTCGACTGCACCTCAGCTTTGGAAGAAAAATAAGAAATGAATAGGCTCAGGGCCAAAATGACGGCAACAATAATTGAAATCCAAAATGACAGCTTTTTTTTAATGGACAAAAGGATATCCCCCCGAGGTTCTAAGGTGCATGTACTACAATTAGACACGGAGTGACAAAAATCCTGTTTGTCCGCATATAAAAAAAAGGAGAAGCTTATGCGGCTCTCCCTTTTTTGAAATCCGTATTCTATGATTCGCGCGTAAACTGCTCTTCAAGAAGGTATTCTTCGGCTTCTTCATACGTCTCGAAGGCAGATTCGAGGTTAAGATCGGCATATAAATACCATAGATCTTCTTCGAAAAGCAGTGTTAGCACGGCATTGTCCGGACCGATCCAGCGTTGTTCCAGAGCCTGCTTTTTCTTTTTTTTCTTTTTCGATTCCGGTTTCTCCGGCGGTGCTATGGAAAGAGAGCTAATCGATTTCTCGATAATCGAGCGGAGCTCTTCCTCATTAAAGTCTCGAATATTTACGAGGCCCTTGTCGTCGGTTTCCACACCGGGCACAAGTCCGGCGAATACATAGCCGTTGCCATTCGGATGCAAATGGTGCACGACCGATTTTTTCTCATGGGCGCTCTCTTCATAATGGAAGTTAGTGCGGCCTAGAGAAACATCCTTTCGTTCCAATTCGGGAAAGGCTTCGATGATAGCGAGCTTTTGTTCAAAAGACAGCATATGTTTCCTCCTAAAGTTTGCGAAGCAAACCGCTTCGAAAGCATGGACCTAAAGTTTGCGAAGCAAACCGCTTCGAAAGCATGGACCTAAGTTTGCGAAGCAGCAGTCGCGATGCTTGTGATTATACCACATCGCAGGAGGCGACTGTTAGACATCCTTCTTCTTCATTAGAATGATCATGGCGCCGGCTAGAATGAATGCAATGGCGATAATCGGCTGGCTGAGCACGAATTTGTTGTAGAAGGAGCCGATTGAGAAGACAGCGAAGAAAAGCAGCGACAGCACGCTCAAAATGTTGATGGGGATAAGCAGCCATTTGTTACGGTTGCCGAACCAATAAAATTCGAACAAGCCGATGGCCACGGCGAGGATAAAGCCTGGCCACATATACACCCAGTTGTTGAATAACATGGCGATCTGGCAGACGACGCCCGCGATAAACAAAATACCGCCAGGGATGAGCAGTCCGACTCCTTTTCTGCCGACCATGGAGAAGTAGAGCCAGTGGAAAAAGAGTCCGAGCGGTATGACGAATAGCGATGGCCAGAAGTAGGCAAAGATTTTGCCCGGGCCGAACGTTTCGCCTTGGTTTAGAAATAAACAAGCACCGAGCAGCAGGAGGACAAACCCGCTAATTGTTCTTAAATTCATTGTTCAAAAGCACCCCTATCCACGTTTTATTAGCTGCTTTCAGCATAGCATAGTTAGAAAATAACTGTCCTCCTGCTGCAGGTAAAATCGGAAACTGGACTAAAGTCTAGTTTCCTCTACTCCGGATGGTTCGGTCTTGGAAAGGAGTAGAACCAAATGAGGAGGACGGGCAGCAAGGCAAGCGGCGTGCGGACAAGCAGCCGGTCCAACTAAAACAACGGATGCGAAGATGCTGCAAGCATCGTATCCGCAGCTGCCATGACGGCAGCGAACAGGCTGAGGCTGACGGACCAAAAAATAAGCTTGCGTGTTTTGCGGTAGAGCTGCCTCTCTGACTGGTTATAAATAAGCTTTGATGCCTTTCCCGCGGCAATGAAGGAAAAAATAACATATAGCATTAAAGCGCCGAGCTCCGAATGAATGAGCAGTGAATACATCGAAACAGCCTCCTGAAGAATTTGTTTTCTGCGTCTGCGGCTTTATAGAAGAAACCGTTTTCTAGTCGTTATTCATCTTATCGAGCCATCGGGAATTGAAAAGCCGCCGTAGGTCTGAACGAGGTCCTAGACCTGTGACGGGGGATGTTCGTCGAATGACCGCGAATGGAATCGAAAGCTACAAAAAGCGGAAATACTTCTTATAAAGCGACATTTTACACCTCTTGTTTAGTTCTATGAAAGCGCTATTATTAAGGTAATAAGAAGTAGGAGGTGAATAATATGAGCCAAGAAGAAGAAGTAGTTCAAGAAGGCGCGGAAGAGACCGCGGAACTCATTTCGGAAGAGGCTCCAGCGGAAGAAGCAATCGAAGCTGTTGAGGCTGAACTGGAAGAGGAAGAATCAGAAGAAGCGGCTGCTGCGGTAGAGGAAGATGCTGCAGAGGAAGCGGAAGAAGAGGCGGCTGAGGAAGAAGCTGCCGAAGAAGAGTCTGAAGAGCAATAATGATATCTATCATTTTAAATTATAAAGAGGAAGACTGTTTGGGGGCCGTTTCAACGGCGTCCGGACAGTCTTTTTTTGTGTTCGGGAACGCAGGCTTTATAAGTATGCGTTTACATCGGAGCTGCCAACATTTTATTCTCGTAAAAGCGTAATTCTAACGTGCAATAGCCCTCTCGATATGCTACGATACCTTGTGCTTTACTTTTCCTATTAGAAGAAGGTGACAACATGACAACGGCAGAAGCCGGTAAAGGACAGGGGCCGCAGGAGCAGAAGGGTATTAATTTATTTTTTCTGACATGGCCTATATTTTTGGAAATCTTTTTGTTTATGCTCATGGGAATCGCGGATACGCTTATGCTTAGCGCGATTTCAGACAATGCCGTATCCGGCGTCGGGGCAGCCAATCAATACCTGCATATCGCCATTTTGCTGCTGGAGGTCATCGGTAACGGGGCATCCATCGTCGTTGCGCAATATATCGGGTCTCGAAAGTTTATAGAAGCCGCAAAAATATCAGCGCTTGCCGTAACGCTCAATCTAGCGGTCGGGCTGCTTATAAGCTTAACGTTCGTGCTGTTTGGCGGTCAATTGCTGCAGACGTTGAATTTGCAGGGCGAGATCCTCGTCCATGCCAAAAGCTATCTATCGATCGTAGGCGGGATGATATTCCTGCAAGCGATTATTAACTCTATTTCGGCTATTATTCGCGTGCATGGCTTTACGAAGGAAGCGATGTATGTATCGCTTGGCATGAATGTCGTTCATATTATCTTAAACTATTTGCTCATATTCGGTAAGTTCGGCTTTCCGGAGATGGGCGTGCAGGGTGCGGCGCTGTCCTCGGTCATCAGCCGCGCACTAGCGCTGGCTGTATTCTTTTGGATGCTTTATCGCATTATGTCGGTAAGGGTAGAAATCAGCTATTATTTCACCTTGTCGAAGGAGTTTATCGCTAAAATTTTGAAAATCGGTATCCCGTCCGCACTGGAGCAGGTGATGTACCAAGCCTGTCAAATGGTTTTCTTGTATTATGCGACTTATCTAGGCGCAGCCTCCCTCGCAGCCAAAAATTACGCGAATAACATTTCGATGTTTACGTATTTGTTTGCTTTTGCGATCGGCATGGGTACGTCGATTATCGTCGGCCGGCTTGTCGGGGCAGGCGAGCAGACGACAGCCTATCACCGGGTTTGGAAAAGCGTGCGCTGGGCAAGCGGCGTCACCTTATTCGCTGTCCTGCTCGTCATCGCGTTCCGCGAGCCGCTGATGCGAATGTTTACGGATGACGAGGAGATAATCCGGCTAGGGGTGCAGGTTCTGCTTCTGAGCATCGTGCTGGAGACAGGGCGTACGATCAACATCGTGCTCGTGAACTCCTTGCGCGCATCAGGCGATGCCAAGTATCCGCTCTGGGTTGGCATGTTCTCGATGGTGGCGATGAGCCTGCCGCTCGGTTACTTTTTCATCTTTGTATTGGATTTAGGTTTGGCCGGCATTTGGCTGGCGATTGCGGCGGATGAATGGCTGCGCGCGTTTATTATGTTTTTCCGCTGGCGCAGCAGAGCTTGGGAGAAGCATGCGCTCGTCAAGCGAGAGCAAAAGGATACACCGGCGGTTTTGCACGGATAAATGCCGGCGGACAAAAGGGACACCCAGGAAGTTATTTAACTTCTGCGGTGTCCCTTTTTTTATAAAAATATATTTGACAATTATGTGTCTAATCACTAAAATGAAAATATACATAATAAAAGTTAGTACATTGTAAAAAGTAAGTAAATTTAAGTTATGCAATCATAGGAGGAATTTTAACATGGCAAAATCACAATGGATCGTTGACGCGAGTCACAGCAGTATTGATTTCTCGGTAAAGCATATGATGATCGCAAAGGTAAAAGGCTCTTTTCACGCTTTTGAAGCAAATATCGTGGCAGACGCGCATGATCTGACTTCCGCGGACATTCAGCTTACCATCGACCTGAACAGCGTAGACACACGCAACAAAGACCGTGACGCGCATCTTCGCACCCCTGATTTCTTCGATATCGAGAAGCATCCGTCCCTCGTCTTCACATCGACGGCAATTACGAAAACAGATGACGGCGAGTATTACGTTGTCGGCGACGTGAGCCTGCACGGCGTCACGCGTTCCGAGAAATTTGCCGTCAGCTTCGAGGGCGCGGGCAAAGATCCATGGGGCAATGAAAAAGTGGGATTCAGCGCAACGGGCAGCCTAAAACGCAGCGATTACGGCTTAACTTATAACGCAGTGCTGGAAACGGGCGGCGTTCTCATCGGCGATGAAGTGAAAGTCTCGATTGATATTGAAGCGATCCAACAAGGCTAACTATAAAAGGTGCTTATTTTCACCGCAAAACGGCTTATCCGGGCAATGGCTGGGATAGGCCGTTTTTTTGTTGGGTCTCCCTTTGATTTGGCCGTATTCGCCGCTGAGAAAGGCGGCATCCGATTACCCTTGCTGGAAGGCGCTTTCAGCGTTAGGATAAGGAAAGGATCAGGAGTAAAGGGAGACTTGCAAAATGGAGACGATGGCTTCGAAACCTATACGGAACATTGGAATATTCGCTCATGTCGATGCGGGGAAGACGACAACAACGGAACAGATTTTATACCGCAGCGGCCGTATCCGGTCACTTGGCAGCGTTGATGCAGGCACGGCGCAGACGGATTTTCTGGAGGTAGAGCGCTCCAGAGGGATCTCGGTGCGTGCTGCGGCTACACGTTTTTCTTGGCAGGGCGTGACGGTTAACCTGGTGGACACGCCCGGACATGTCGATTTTCTGTCCGAGGTGGAGCGGTCGCTGCGCGTTATGGACGGTGCGGTGCTGATCCTCTCGGCGGTCGAAGGCGTACAAGCTCAAACGGAGGTTATTTGGCATGCCCTGCGGGAAAGGAACATTCCAACTCTCATATACGTGAACAAGATGGACCGCATTGGCGCGGATCCGCAGGGAACGCTTAAGCAAATTAGGCGTTTGCTATCGCCTCAGGCAGCGCCTGTTCAAGCGCCTATCGGCGCAGAGGACGGCTTTGGCGGCGCAGTAAGCGCGCTTGGTCTAAGTCCTGACGATTCGGAGGATGCAAAGGGTTATTTGCAGCTGCTGGAGGAAACGGTGGCTGAGCTGGAGGAGTCGCTGCTTCTTCACTACTTGGACAACGGCACGCTGCCTAGGGAGGAGCTGATCCAAAAGCTGCCTGCGCTTACGCAAAACGGAGAATTGTTTCCTGTCCTTTTTGGCGCGTCCAGCAAAGGAATGGGAATCGAACCGCTCATTCAGGCGATGGTAACGCTCCTTCCCCCGCCGCTTGCCGCCTTGAACGGACCGGTATCAGGCGTTGTCTTCCGAATGGAGCGCGATGCGGCAATGGGGAGAATCGCCTATGTGCGCTTATATAGCGGCGTCTTGCGCAATCGTGATTACGTACGCAATGAAACGCAGCAGCTGGAAGAAAAAATAACGCAGATCCGCAAAATCGACGGGCAGAAGGCCGAGGATGTCGGGCTGCTGGAAGCCGGCGACATTGCTGCCGTTTGCGGCTGGAACCACGCGCGCATCGGGGATATTATCGGCTGCGCGGATCATGTGCCCGGCGAGACGCGGCTGGCGGTGCCGCTGCTTACCGTTCAAGTGAAGTGGAGCAATGAGGCGGAATATCCGGCAGTCGTTGCGGCGCTGCAGGAGCTGGCGGATGAAGACCCGCTGCTGGATTTGCAGTGGCTGCAAGAGCAGCGCGAGCTGCATCTCAAGGTGATGGGTCCGATTCAGATTGAAGTTCTGACCCATCTGCTGAACAATCGGTATGGCTTGAAGGTTGAATTCGGTCAGCCCTCTGTCATTTACAAAGAAACGCCTGCCCAAATAGGCGAGGGTTTTATTGCTTATACGATGCCCAAGCCATGCTGGGCCATTCTGCGGTTCCGCATCGAGCCTGGCGAACGCGGAAGCGGACTAACCTACAGCGCGACGGTCCGTTCGGAGCGCCTGCTCGAACGCTATCAGCATGAAGTAGCCCGCAGTGTGCCTGAAGCGCTGCAGCAGGGGCTTTTTGGCTGGGAAGTAACAGACCTGAAGGTGACGCTCATCGAGGGGGAGCATCATGTATGGCATACGCATCCGCTTGATTTTGCGCTAGCAACGCCAATGGGCATTATGGATGGCTTATCGCATACCGGCGTGAAGCTGCTGGAGCCGCTGCTCTCGTTCCGCCTCTCGATTCCCGAGGAGACGGGCGGTAAGCTTATGAATGAATTGATTCTGATGCGGGGCGAGTTTGATACGCCGGTCGTCAGGCAGGAGCGAATGGAAATCGAAGGAACGCTGCCGGTAGCGACATCGCTTGATTTCCCTGCCAGGTTCGGTTCCCTTACGAAGGGGAGAGGCGCCTTGGCGACCTTCTTCGCGGGCTATCGCGAATGTCCGCCGGATGTGAAGGCAGAGCGGGTGCGCAGGGGCGTAAATCCGCTGGATCAAGCGAAATATATTTTAGCCTTTCGAAATGCGCTGTCCAGCTCTTAAATGGCATGCAAATAACCGCGGCAAGCACGCTATGTGCTTGCCGCGGTTAATTTTCCCCTTAAGCAGCTCCGTTATCGACTCGCATTAATCGGCTCCGGATTAACGGCAATGATGCCGTAAGCCTGAGGCTTCTCCGCCGATGCGCCGAACCAAAGCTCGCCATCGCCGACCATTACGCCTTGATCCCGGACGAACAGGTCTTCGACCTTCTGGGCCTCTAATGCCTCCTTTACGGACGGGGTTATGATCTGATCGTATTTCTCTATGAATTCTTCCTTTGATTTGACCGCATAGGGTATTTCTCCGTTTACTTGCAGCGGCAGCAGGATTAGCTCTGCTACGGCATCCTTCTCATTTGCGGCCACAGCCGCTTTTGCAATCTCGAACATTTTGATAAAAGCCGCGGGATCGTCAATGCCTGCTGCCGCGAAGGGGTTTTCCTCCACATTGCGGGCATTTGCTGCTTCAGCTTCATTCGTAGGCATGATTGTGGCGCTGTCCAGATTGGTGCCGGGCGCGAGTTCACTCGTACCCGTCTGTCCGCAGCCGGCGAGCAATGTCATAGCTATGCCGAAAACGGCAAAAGCCGCGAACCCTTTCTTTTTGCGTTTGGCATGCGGTAACGTCGTCATCGTATGCAGCATAATGACCTCCTTCAAGCATGGCAGACTTATTCCGTCTGTCATTTATCTTTTCACTGTATTGTAAACCAGCCGTAGTATTTTCAACCAAAAATCGTAAAAATGCCTCCTCAACAGAGGAGTGCTAAGTAACACTAGGTATGACTATTTTGCGAAAAACTCTGCGGATACGCTTGATAAGTGAAGGAAGATATGGAAGAAATGCGATACCAGACGGATATCTACCGAACCTCGGGATAGCGTGGCAGGCAAAATCGTCATAAAATGCTGAGCATTAGAGGGCAACAAAAAAGGCATACCCCTGCTTTAAGTACGCAATTGTACTTAAAATGAGGGTACAGCCCTTGTTGTTGTCTTGCGTGTGCTTTCTGCCTCAAACCGCAGCCTTTAGTTTCCTCTTACCTGCGCGGCAAGCTCGAGGAAGGAGAGGGCAGCGCGATGGATCCGGTCATTTATCCCTTGGCCGCTGCCTTCGTAATCGGCAAATCCGTCAGCGAGCTCGTTCCGCTGCGCACCGCCGATGGAGACCCAATCCGGCGAGTTGATTCCGTGGAGATTGCGCACGATGGATTGCAGCTGCAGCAGCGAGCTGGTGCCGACGGCGCCTCCGGAGGAGCTCATGGACAGCACGGCTTTTCCGCGAAAATGCTCCTGCCCGAGGAAGTCCAGCGCATTTTTGAGCACGCCGGAAAGGCTGCCGTGGTACTCAGGCGTTGACAGTACGACGCCGTCAGCTTGCAGCATGGCTTGCTGAAGCGATTGGACGGTTGCATGGTCAAAGCCTATTCCTTCAGGAGAATAAAAAGGAAGCGGCGTTTCAAATAAATCAAACAGCTGGACCTGATGGCCTTTTTTTGAAATCAGCTGCCCCACATTGACCGCGAGACGCGTGCTGGTTGCGGATTTTCGGTTGCTTCCTGTTATGATTACGATTTTCATGATACTCTCCCTTTCGTCGTTCCCTTTTATTGACTCTATCGTATCACTCCAGATGCAAAAAAACGTCCGCAATAGGACGTATTTCAACCTAAAAGAGCATTCAACCATTGGCTGATGTTCTACGACAATAGTCTTATGCATTCAATAAGTCCTTGTTTCACCGCATGCTTTAATACCTTATGCACCCTGGCCGTCAAAGATCATTTGACTGATTTAACGTTTCTGCTATCGTTTTGAGTGTGGTTAGCTCCTGCACATGCGAATCATGCATCACGTCATCCATTCCTCTCGTCCAGTCGTTATGGTACGTGTATTATTCGTGAACGGGCAGAGCAAACCCTTCCCGTAAAGCATATGTATACCATAAACAGGGAATCCTATAATTCTGCACTGTCCCTTGTTTTCATTCCTGTTCCTGTGCTATAGTACTCTAAATTAATAATCGGATCACGCCAGTGAAGAGAATCCAACTCGGAGGCGTTCTCGTCAAGGGGAGGGCTGAGCCTTCCCCCTAAGTTTACCGGGCCCGCCCGTTATCGCGGAGCAAAGAGGATTGGGCAGCAGCGGCTGTTCGGTCAATTTGGGTGGCACCGCGAGTACAAAACGCTCCTCGTCCCATAGGGATGAGGGCGTTTTTTGTATTTTCATAAAAAAGGAGCGCGGTGTCATGTTAGACATGAAATGGATTAGGCAAAATGGCGGGCAGGTTCAGACGGTGGCCGATCAGAAGGGAATTCGGCTCTCGGTTGCCGAACTGCTGTCGCGGGATGAGAAGAAGCGTTTGCTTCTTCAGGAGACGGAGGCTTTGCGGGAAACGCGCAATAAGCTTTCGCAGCATATTGGCATGCTGATGAAGCAGGGAGCGGAGCAGGAGGCGGAGCAAGCAAGGCAGGAGGCAAAGGAGACAAATGAGAAGCTGGGCGCAGCGGAGACGGAGCTTGCGAATGTCGAGCATCAATTGGCAGAGCTGCTCGCGCTGGTTCCTAATATCGTCTCGCCAGACACGCCGGTCGGATACTCGGACGAGGATAATGTGGAGATAAAGCGGTATGGCGAAGCGCCAAGCTTCGGATTCGAGGCCAAGGACCATATGGCGCTCGGCGAGCTTCATGGTTTGGTCGATGTCCAGCGAGGCGTCAAAGCTGCGGGCAGCCGCAATTATTACCTCAAGGGAGCGGGCGTTCTGCTCCATCGCGCGGTCCAGCAGCTGGCGGTTGATTTATTGTTGCAAAAGGGCTTCACGCTGCTGGAAGTTCCGTTAATGGTTCGCACGGATGCGATGAGCAACACCGGGTTCTTCCCGCTGGGCGAGGATCAGACCTTCCGGATCGCGAACGACGAGAAATGGCTGGTCGGAACCTCGGAGGTGCCGATGGTCACTTATTATGCCAATGAAATCGTAGAGGCAGAAAAGCCAATCAAGCTTGCCGCGGCCTCGACCTGCTTTCGCAGCGAGGTCGGCTCGGCAGGCAGGGATGTCCATGGCTTATACCGCGTACACCAGTTTGCGAAGGTAGAGCAGGTGATCCTATGCAAAGCAGAGCCGGAGCTGTCGGAGGCGATGCTGCAGGAAATAACGGCGAATGCCGAGGAGCTGCTGAAGGGCCTGGAGCTGCCTTACCGGGTTATGGCGGTATGTACCGGCGACATGTCGCAAAAGACGTATAAGCAATACGATATCGAAACGTGGATGCCGAGCCGTCAAGCCTATGGGGAGACGCATTCGTCGTCGAACTTGCATGATTTTCAAGCGCGCCGCTCGAATATCAGGTATCGTGCCGGGGACGGCACATTAAAGTTCTGCCATACGCTCAACAACACGGCGGTAGCCAGCCCGCGCATATTGATTCCGCTCCTCGAAAACCATCAGGAGGAGGATGGCTCGATTCACATACCGGCAGCTCTCCAGCCCTACATGAAGGGCTGGAAGCGGCTCGTTGTTAACTGAATGATAAAAAAATGCGGTAAGGAACGGTGCAAATACATGCCGTCCTTACCGCATTTTTTCTCGAATGCCTATTACGCTCCGACCTTTGGCAGAGGTTTGCCTCCGGTGAGCAGCCCGACGCCTTCGGCGCATACGCCGTATTTCTCCCACGGGCAGGTCGTGCACAGCCGGCTGATATCTTCCGGCACCATGGACGCTGCCACCCGGCTGCATAGGGAGCTCCAGCTTTCCTTAGTGCCTGCAAGAAGCCCAAGCTTCTTTAATACCGCTTCATCCAAGCCATAGACGGTGCCCTCGCAGTGGTTGGCTTTGTCCGGCGGGTAGGCTCTGCAAACATCGTCAGGTCCGGTTATGATTTCCACTTCCGTTTGAGGCTCCTTGCGAAGCGTCTCATAGATCGCGGTCATATTGGCGCAAAAATCAACCGAATACCCCATGCCCCGGAAGCCAAGCAGACAAAGCAGATGATGCCCTCGCAATCGTATCGCCATCAACGTACCGCGCTCCTTATCCCAACATAAATATGTTAACCATTTTAACACAATACTTGGTTTACATATACAATGGATTGTCGGGCAGGAACCGTAAAGGCTATTTGGCTAAATATTTTTCGTGAATGATTTTCAAGTGATGCAGCTCATGTCCGGCAATGATATAGGCGATAGCCCTCACGGAAACGTCGCCGCCGTTCGATACGCCGATGCGAAGCCAAGCTTCGTCTGTCAGCCCGCGCAATAAAGCAAGCGTGGATTTACGAACGGATATGTAATCCTCAATGATTTGGGCCAAGCTCCAGCTCTTGAACGAAGCGCCGCTCATAAATTCATCCTGGTCGTAACCCGCGAGCGGCGTCCTGTCGCCGCGAGCGGCCCGCAGCAGGCGATAAGCCATGACACGCTCATTGTCGGAGATATGGCCGATTACTTCCTTCAGCGTCCATTTTCCTTCCGCATACCGGTAATCAGCCTGCGCCTCCGGAATATCGGAGAGCAGCTCCGTCGTGCTCGCAAGCTGCTCCGCGAGTAATGCCGTTACGTCGCCTTCGCCTACCAAACCAATGTATTGCTCATGAAAAGGAAAGTATTCCTCTATTGACGGTCGATTTGCCATACGTCCAGCCTCCATTCATTTTGAAGAGTATAGCACAGAATCTCCCAAACTTAATTGCTATTTTAGGCGTTTCGCCTTTTATCGCGATATTGCCCGGGCGTAATGCCCTCCTGCTTGCGGAAGGAGCGGATAAAGTTTTGCGGATTGTTGTAACGAAGCAGCGCGGCGATGTCCTTGACGGGTATTTCGCTGTCCGCGAGCCATTTCTTCGCCATTTTAAAACGGTACATGGACAAATACTCGCTAAAAGAATGGCCCGTCTCCTTGCGGAATACGCTGCTCAAATAGTTGGCATTGTAATGCAGGCGCGAGGCGCATTCCTCCAGCGTGAGATCCGTATCATACCGATGCTGCACGAGATCGATAATTTTCTCCGATATATTGTGATACTGCTCTTCCTGCCGGTCCTTGAATATTTTGATCATCGGATAGACGACCTTCGTCCAGAACCAATCGTCGATTTCCGTTGAAGTATGCAGCTCGAGCAGCTCTTTGAGCAGCGGGCCTTTCATCGGATGGAGCTGGCTCATGCTTATTCCTGATTCCTGCATCACAATCAGCAGATTGTTAAGCAGACGGGCAAGCGGGATTTGATATTCCTGAGGGGAAAGCTCGACGGCGAATACCGCTTGCAAAAAGGCGCGAAGCAGCTCCTTGGATTTATCCTTCTCCGCCAGCTTCACCGCATCCATCAGTTCATTCTCGATAGGCGCCGGATAGTTGAGATTCAAATAATGCTTTCCTTCGTTCACATTCTCATATTGAATGATGATTCCTTCGCCTAATTTCATGCGGTGCTTAAGCGCTTCAAGGCCCTCCCTGTATGCCATTGCAAGCGCGGCGAATGAGCGGAAAGGCAGGCTCATGCCAATGCTGACCTGCACGTTAAGACAGCTTGCAATCTGCTGCTGCAGATGCTCGGTAAGCGCATATTGGGCGCTGCTAAATTCGTCTAAATCATACGCTGTGCTGCCGATGATCGTCACAATGGTTTGATCCATGATGATCGGAGCCAAGCGCTGCTCGTACGGAATGAGCTCCTCGATCATGTTATGCACCGCGAACAGGAGCAGCTCGAGGTCGTTTTTGGAGTAACGGCTGTTTTCGAGAAAGTCGATTTGCAGCGTGATCGCGGCCATCGTTTTCCATTCGGCCAGCTGCGTGCCATAGCCGAACTGGGTCAGCTTCTCGGTCATTTCACTCTGCCTGACCTGGCCTTGGAAGGCTTTCATGAAGAAAAAGGTGCGTACCTGATGAATATGCTGCTGCAGCTCTTTCTCAAGCTCGGTCTTGGATTGAAACAGATGCGTAACACGCTCGCCAATCACTTGAAACTCGTTTGTTTTCCGCTTCTGAATGTCCGTCAGCCGCTCGCCGATTTGATTCAGCAGCAGCTGAATCGGCGAATACATGCGGCGCGAGCCAAGCCAAGCCAGCAGCATCGAGAGCAGAAGCATGAATACACATACATAAAGCGTATACGTGCCGATTTTCGTGGACTCCTTCGTCATGCTTGCAATGGAGGTTGCCGATAAATAGATCCAGCCATTGAGCTCGGAGCGGTAATAGGTTACCGAATAATCCTTCTGGTCGACGGTTTCCGTATATTGCCCGGAGGGCTCGGTGAACTGGGCTGCATGCAGCCCGCTTACCGTGACGGACTTGCCGACGAGCGAAGGGTCGGGATGAAGCAGGATACGGTATTGGTCATCCAAAATCATGATCGAGGATAACGGGTCGTCATCGCTCTCCAGCAGCTCCTGCAGGCTGCAGGTCGGAATGTTGGCGACCGCCAGGCCGTATTTCTCAAGGCCGTTCGTGGGAAGCCTCTTCACGAGGCTGATGCTGTAGCTGCAAGCCGCGCTTCCCGCGGATTCCTCGCTATAAAACCAGCTGGACGGATTCAGCACCCAGGAGGTGCCTTCGGGCACTTGCATCAAGCCGGACAGCTCCTCATAATAAGCGTATTGCCGGAAGGAGTAGAGCCCGGAATTTTTAATCATCCAGTTATGCCGCTCGTTAATCAGCACGACATCCTCCAGCTTCGTATCGAACGACTGCATATGCCGGATTTCATTGCGCAAATCGTCGTACATCACGAATTCGTTTACGGTAAGCGGCTGGTTCATCGCTTTTTTCAGCACCGTCGAGTTAATGACCTGATTCAGCGTATGGTTGACAGTCGTCAATTTCTGCTCTACATTTGATTTAATTTGCATAATCAGCTGCATTTTTCCTGCATTTACATTTTTCTGTATTTCATTGGATGAGGTCACGTAAGAGAATGCGCCGATAAAAATAACCGGAAGCGTGCTGAGCAGAAAGCCAAAGATCGTCATCTTGCCTAAAAAAGTTAAGGACCGCACAGCTACCAACACCTTGTCGAGGAATAAGAAAGCTTTAGCTTTATTTTAGTAAACGCATACATTTAGAGCAATAATCATCTGGCTTGCAGATAATCATTTCCTTAGATTATGGGGAGAAAAGGCTGATTAGACAAGGGGGCTGCCTATGAGCAACCGTTCGCTAAGCGCAAAGCTGTCCATGAGCTGCCGTTTTATTGCAGCGCTTCTTATCCTTTTGCTGAGCGCTTCATGCGCGGCATCATCTACGCCCGATAAGGACAAAAACGACCATGCCGTGACAACGATCTCGATTATGGCGCCGCTGCATTTTCCTCACCCGCCAAGCGCGGAAATGCTGGCCCGGCTCGAGGAGCTGACTAACGTAAAGCTGGATATAAACTGGGTTCCTGACGGTATCTATACGGATAAAATGAACACGGCGCTCTCCACCAACTCGCTGAAGAAAGCAACCTTTGTGAAGCACACCGATTATATTTTTGTCAAAAACGCGATTCGTTCCGGCTCATTCTGGGAGATTGGGCCTTACCTCGAGCAGTTCCCGAACCTGCGGCATCTTAGTTCCGACATTCTGGGACAAGCCGCTATTGACGGCCGTATTTACGGGCTTTACACGGAGCGCCCGTCATCGCGCCAAGGCATTATTATTAGGGAGGATTGGCTGGATGAGCTCCAGCTCGGCACGCCGGGTACGATCGAAGAGCTGTATGAGGTGATCAAGCAGTTTACGCTGAAGGACCCGGACCGCAATGGGCAAAACGATACTGTAGGGCTGGCGGATCGCAACGATTTGGTGTTTGGCGCTTTTAAGACGCTGAGCTCCTATTTCGGGGCGCCTAACAACTGGGGCGTTGTCGATAATAAGGTCATTCCGGAATTTGAAACGGCCCCGTACATGGACACGATGAACTTTATGAAGCGGCTGTACGACGGGCAGTTGATGAACGCGGACTTTGCCGTGACCAGCAAGGATATGCAGCGCGACAAAATCATCAGGGGCACTGCCGGCGTTTATATAGGCAGCATGACTGACGTGCAGCGGCTGTCCGATGAAGCAAAGCGGATAAATCCCAAGGCG
Organism: Pristimantibacillus sp. PTI5; assembly: GCF_048572955.1. GTDB lineage: Bacteria > Bacillota > Bacilli > Paenibacillales > Paenibacillaceae > Pristimantibacillus. The sequence continues at coordinate 2,855,825 of NZ_CP183886.1, read as the reverse complement.
CGCTTCACGCTGGTCAACCGGATTCAGGGACCGGAAGGCTACCGCGTCTGGTCGATTCCGAACTATAACGGGCTGTATTTATTTTCGAAAAAAGCGATTCGGACGGAAGAGGAGCTGCTGGCGCAGCTTGCTTTCTTCGATCGCACGATGGATAAGGATACGGCCAATCTGATGCGCTACGGAATAGAGGGCAAGCATTATCGCATGGATGGCGATCAGATTCAGCTGCCGGAGGAGACGTCGCAGCTTCGCGTCACCGAAGTGAATGCCCTCTATTCGCTTATGATTGCCGATCTGAGCAATCCGAACCTGCTCAAGGTAGCGGAGCAGGAGACGATGTGGGAGCTGGCGGAGCGGCTCAGCGCCGATAACGATAAATTTATCGTGAAGGATCCCACGATCGGGCTAGAATCGAAGACGTACGACGAGAAAAGCATGGAGCTGTACAAAATCATTTCGGATGCGACCTATAAATATATACTCGGGCAAATTAGCGCCGAGGGCTTCTATCAGGAAGTTGACCGTTGGAAGCGCAGCGGCGGCAGCCTGATGATGAGCGAGTACACGGCGGCTTATCTCGGGAAGCAGCCCAATGGATGAAAGGCAAAGAGAGCAGGGTGAAGCTTAGGCTTATCCCTGCTCTCTTTTTGTTTTGCTGCGGAAAGTGTCATGAGCACTAGCAGTAATCATTAGCTCAGGTACGTCTTAAACGGGCGGTCATCGATGCAAATGATTGTTTCGGCACTCCAAATAGGCATGGTAGCTTGAAGGGGAAGCAACCAAAACGATATATGGAGGTCAACGCGGTATGAAGAAAAAATCGTTTTCGATTCTGATGGGCGTGGTTTTGACGTTTAGCTTATTGCTTGCTGCCTGCTCGGGCGGCAACAATGGCGGCAACCAGCCGGCACCAAGCGACGACAGCGGGGCTAAGACGGAAGAAACGGCTAAACCGGCAGAACCGGATAAGCCAACCGAAATTACGATCATGCTTCCGCTCAACATTGCTGAGACTCCGCCGGATACGATTAAGAATGAGCTGGAGAAGCTGACCAACACGAAGCTGACGTATCAATTTTTCCCGGCCGATACGTATGAGGAGAAGCTGAACGCTTCCTTTGCAACGGGATCGCTGCCGCAGGTGACGTATTTGAAAAACCAAGCGACCTTCGTCCAAATGAAGGAAGCGATTCGCGAAGGCCAGTTCTGGGAAATCGGGCCTTATCTTAGCGAGTTCCCGAATCTAAGCAAGCTGAAGGAAGAAATTTTAAATAATACGAAGGTGGACGGCAAGCTTTATTCGGTGTATATCGGCAGGCCGCTTGCCCGCCAAGGGATGATTTACCGCAAGGACTGGGCGGATAAGCTGGGCATTGCCGCACCGGCTAACGTAGATGAGCTGTTTGCGATGATGGAGAAATTCACGACCGGCGATCCGGACGGAAACGGCAAGCCGGATACGATTGGCTTAGCCGACCGCAACGATCTTATTTACGGCGCTTTTAAAACCGTAGCCGCTTGGTTCGGAACGCCAAATAACTGGGGCGAGAGGGACGGCCAGCTCGTGCCTGACTTTACGACGCCGGAATATGCGGCAACGATGGATTTTATCAAGAAAGTGCGTGATGCCAAAGCGATGAATGTCGACTTTGCGGCAACCAGCAAAACAGATCAAGTCAACATGTTCACAAGCGGCAAGGCGGGCGTATATATCGGTTCCATGCAGGATGTGGACTCCTTGGTGAAGGACCTAGTCAAAAACGTGCCGACAGCCGTTGTCGATACGCACAGCATGGTTGCCGGCCCGGACGGGAAAACGGCATCCTGGTCCATTCCCGGCTACAACAATGTCGCTTTGTTCCCTAAGTCCGCAATTAAAGACGAAGCGGAGCTGAAGAAGATTTTGGCCTTCTTCGATAAGCTGATGACGCCGGAAGTGGCGAATATGATGTACTGGGGCATCGAAGGCACGCATTACACGGTAGTGGACGGCAAAGCGAAAGCATCCGAGGACAAAGAGCTCACGGAGCGCGAGGTCAAAGGCTTCAAGGACAGCGTCATCGGCGAGCCGGAGACGAACGGCATGTACGAGGGCTTCCACGAGCTGCCCGCACGGATCCACGCAGAGCAGCTCATAGTGGAGAATGCGAAAATCGCCATTGCTGATCCAACGGCGCCGCTTGACTCTGCCGCATATACGGAGAAGGGCACGGAGCTTCAAGAAATCATTAAGGATGCGACGTACAAATACATTTACGGTTCAATCGATAAAGCGGGCTTTGACAAGGCGGTCGAGGATTGGAAGAAGCGCGGCGGCGCTCAAATTATCGAGGAATACAACGCAGCCTACAAGAAATAAAAACCGCGCCATCGCATCCGCATGGTCGTGACCATTGGAGACTGCCCGGCCAGCCTGGCAGTCTCCCAACCTCCCGTGGAAAGGAAGAAGCGCTATGCAAGAAACGGTTATTCAGCAGGCAAGGATCCCTCAGCCCAGAACAAGCGAGCTTAAGAAACGGCTTTGGAAAAACAAATGGCTCTATGTCATGCTGCTGCCGGGAGTGTTCTTTTTTATCGTATTCAAGTATGTTCCGATGTTTGGACTCGCTATCGCCTTTCAGGATTATAAGCCGTTTAAGGGCATAGGCGGAAGCGGCTGGGTGGGATTCAAGCATTTCGAGCGATTGTTTACGGAGCCGGATTTTATAAACATTTTGACCAATACGCTGCTGTTGTTCGGTATGAACCTATTATTCTTTTTTCCTGTTCCGATCGTATTAGCGCTTATGCTGAACGAGGTCCGATCGTCTTTTTTCAAAAGAACGTTTCAGACGCTCGTCTATTTGCCTCACTTTATGTCATGGGTCATCATTGTGTCCATCAGCTTCGTCATGCTCACGTCGGACGGCGGTATCGTGAACGAGCTGCTTGCGTATTTTGGATTCGAAAAAATCAATTTCCTGCTCAGTCCCGAGTGGTTTAGACCGACGTATATCATCCAAGTCATCTGGCGGGAAGCGGGTTGGGGAACAATCATATATCTGGCGGCAATCGCCTCCGTAGACCCCGGCCTTTATGAAGCGGCGCGTATGGACGGGGCCGGCCGTTTGAGGCAGGTATGGCATATCACGCTTCCTGCGATCCGCAGCGTCATCATTATTTTGCTCATATTGAAAATTGGCGACGTGCTGGAGCTTGGTTTCGAGCATGTGTACCTGCTGCTGAATTCGATGAACCGCGATGTTGCTGAAATTATTGATACTTATGTGTATACGGCAGGGCTGAGGCAAGGACAGTTCAGCTACAGCACGGCGATCGGCTTCTTCAAATCCTTTATCGGACTCGTGCTGGTCATGGCGGCGAATAGACTGGCGAAGAAGATGGGCGAGGAGGGCGTGTATTAAATGACGGGCATTGGGAGGACCGATTGCTACGCAAACGTTAGGGGGATTCCGCATGGTAGAGGATAAAACGCTCAGCGGCCGGCTTTTTTCCATTGTGAACTTTACGCTTCTCGCTATTATCGCGCTCGTTACGGTGCTGCCGTTCCTGCATGTCGTTGCCGGTTCGTTCACGACCAGCGCCGAGATGGCGGTGAAGAAATTTATTTTGGTGCCGACCCTATGGAGCTTTGATGCGTATAAGTTTATTTTCTCAACCGATACGATTTTTCGCGCCATGGCCGTCTCGACCGGCATTACGTTATTCGGCACCGTGTTCAGCATGTTCACGACGGCTTTAATGGCGTACGGCTTGTCGCGGAGGGATTTGGACGGACGCAAGGCGATTATGTTCCTGGTCGTATTCACGATGCTGTTTAGCGGGGGGCTTATACCGACCTTTCTCGTCGTGCGGGAGATGGGGCTGATCGATAACTATGCGGCACTCGTGATCCCGTCGGCGATAAGCGCGTTCAACTTAATTATTTTGAAAAACTTTTTTCAAAATATCCCCGAAGGACTGGAGGAGTCAGCAAAAATTGACGGCTGCAGCGATTTTGGCATTCTGTTTCGCATTGTATTGCCTTTATCGATGCCAGCCATCGCTACGATATCGTTGTTCTACGCGGTAACGTATTGGAACACTTATTTGAGCGCAATCCTGTATCTGGATGACAGCGCCAAATGGCCGATTCAAGTGCTGCTCCGCCAAATCGTGGTGCTCGCAAGCGGCCTCGATTACAGCTCCGACCTGGATGCTGCGGTACCGCCGCCGGATCAAACCGTGAAGATGGCCGTTATCGTGGTGGCCACGCTGCCGATTCTGATCGTGTATCCCTTCCTGCAAAAGCATTTTGCCAAAGGCGCGATGCTTGGATCGATAAAAGGCTAACCATGGGGGCGAAGTCCGTATGTTAATGGGAAAGCAAAAGGCTCAGGAGCTGCTGCTGGACATGGAGAGCTTGTTCGCGGAACTGTTGAACTGGCTCGAAGGCCAGTATGATAGTGCGAGCGGGGGTTTTTATTATGCACGCAGCTCCCGTCTGCTTCAAGGACGCAGGCCGGATATCGAATCCACGGCACAAGCGCTTAATATGCTGGAACGGTCGGGGCTATTGATGGTTATGCCGGAACGGATAAAGGCGAATATGCTCCATTTCTTCCGAAGCAGGCAGGATGAGATGTCGGGATACTTTTATGACGATGACCCCGCTATGCGCGAGGATGAGGTTATGGTGGCGCGTGCGTTGAGCTACAGCACGAACGCGGTCCGCAAGCTGGGCGGCAGGCCTGCCTACCCTTTGCCAAAAGAAAGGGAGAGCGCTCCAGGCTATATGCAATCGGCGGATTCGTATTCTCGGTGGCTGCGCGGGGTTGATCTTAGCAACAGCTGGCGCGGCTGTGACCGGCTGGCTTGCTCGCATGTTTACTTGCAGCCATTGGAGCCGCCGGTCCGGGAGACGTATACTCATACGGCATTTCAGTTTTTTGAAGAGATACAGGATCAGGAAAGCGGGTTATGGGGAGAAGGCTCCATGTATGTCCGCATTTCTGGCACGTTTAAGCTGCACACCTTTTACGGCGCTTTTCAGAGGCCGATGCCTCGAAGGGACCGGATGTATGCTAGCCTTTTGACGGGACTGCGGCATGAGCAGGCAAGCGACATGTGCTACATTCGCAATCCGATTCATTTATTGTCTTATATTCAGCCGCCAATATCGGAGGAAGAACTGATCTTCATTCTGCGGACGACGCTCCTTAACCTGAGCAAGCTGCTCCGCATGGACGGCGGCTTCTCGCGCGAGCTGGCCCGCTCGCCTTCTGCGCCAAATATCGCTCAGATCAAGGACGGGCCCGATTATCCCGATAGGCCGAAGCCGGTTTATTTGAGCGAAGGAAAAGCGGAGGGCGACATGAATGCGGCTACGCAGGCGCTTCTTATCCGCTCCTTATGCCATAAGCTAGCGGGAACGGAGCCGCCGTCTTTGAGAGAGAAGCAGCTTAGCTCATTTTATGATTCGTTTAAATAACGCACGCGGTTGTTTGAATTTAGCAGGAGAACGGAAAGGGGATTTTTGGGGAATGCAGAATGATGAAAGAATGTCGCCGATTGCATGGGCGAGAGCCGCCTGTGATTCTTTAATGGAGAGCTATTTGCCGGAAGAGCTTCCCCCTGCGGGAAGATGGCACTATCATCAAGGCGTGTTTCTTTGCGGAATGGAGATGCTGTGGCAGGCGGAGCAGGACGAACGCTATGCGGTTTATATAAAGCGCTATGCAGATAAGCTTATCGACGACAACGGCAACTTTGAGTTTGCGAGAGACGAGCTGGATGCGATCCAAGCCGGCCTGCTGTTGTTTAGGCTGGACGAGGGCGGGGAGGAACGCAAATACCGAATCGCGGCGGATAAGCTCCGCAGCTTATTCGATACGCTGCACCGCACCTCGGAGGGAGGCTTTTGGCACAAGGATAAATATGCCTATAATATGTGGCTGGACGGCTTGTACATGGGCGGCGTATTTGCGCTGAAATATGCCAATGCTTACGGAGACGAGTCACTGCGCGGCATGGCGCTGCATCAAGAACGGCTGATGCGGCGTTATATGCGGGATGAGAAGACAGGGCTGCTGTATCACGCATGGGACGAGAGCCGGCAAATGCCTTGGGCAAATGCCGAGACGGGCTGCTCGCCTGAGTTTTGGGGGCGGTCCCTCGGTTGGTACGGACTTGCCGTTGCCCAGTTTCTGGACGAATTAAAAGAAGGCGAAGCGGGGCGGGCGGAGCTTGAGGCCGTGCTTGCCGACTTCGCGGCGTCGCTCATTCGGTATCAGGAAGCGTCGGGAGGGCTATGGTATCAGATCGTGGATAAAGGCGAGCTGGAGGATAATTGGCTGGAGACCTCTTGTACTTGTTTGTTCGTCTACACGCTTGCACGAGCGTATAAGCTTGGTCTTGTAGGCAATGACGGTTTGGCCGCGGCGAAGCGCGGGTTCGAAGGGCTGGTGCGCGTCGTGCAGCGCGATGAGCAGGGACGCTTTGTTCTCCCGGATATTTGCATCGGCACCTCGGCCGGCGATTACGAGAACTATGTGACGAGGCCGACCAGCAGCAACGACCTGCACGGCGTCGGCGCTTTCGTCATGGCCTGCGTCGAGATGGAGTCGCTGCTCGGCGAGCAGGAGTAGCAGGCAAAAAAAGCTCTGCGGTTAGGATAACCGCAGAGCTTTTTCTTATTATGGGATGCTGCCTTGCAGCAGAGAGGTGACTCGCGGTACTCGGTTCATTCACTCGCGTGCGGAAATATGAATCCACTGCCTACGTTGTACTTAATACAGCGAAAAAGACAAATGAAGGCTGGCCGTTGAGCTGCATTGTACTTTGTACAACCTAGCAGGCGCTTGGACCCGCAAAGAGAGGCATAAACCGAATTCCCTCAAATCAAGTGTATAAACTGCAAGGTAGAATCTCCCGTCAGACTGACTGCACACTTTCTGCTGTAGAAACTACATTGTACGAGTAATGGATAATCCTTACCTTAAAGCACCTGCTCCAGAAACCGTGCGGCACGGTCGCTTTGCGGCTTCGTGAAAAATTGCTCGGGCTTGGTGCGTTCAACCAGCTTGCCGTCGTCGAGGAAATAAATCGTATCCGCGGCTTCGCGGGCGAATTTCATCTCATGCGTGACGATCAGCATGGTCATGCCGCTGTCTGCCAGACTGCGGATAACGGTGAGCACTTCTTTTACCATTTCAGGATCAAGCGCCGAGGTCGGCTCATCGAACAGCATAATGTCGGGCTCCATGGCAAGGCTTCGGGCGATGGCCACGCGCTGCTTCTGCCCGCCGGACAAGCGGGAAGGGTAGCTGTCCGCTTTGTCTGCAAGACCAACGCGCGCGAGCAGCTCCTTCGCCTTGGTACGAGCGGCTTCGGTCGGCATCCCTTTAACCTGGATAGGAGCAAACGTAATATTATCGATGACGGTCATGTGCGGAAAAAGGTGAAAATGCTGAAACACCATGCCGATCCGCTGGCGGACGCGGGCGATATCGGTTTTGGGATCGGTAATCGCTGTGCCTTCTATGGTAATCGTACCGGAGGTCGGCGTCTCCAGCATATTGATGCAGCGAAGAAAGGTGGATTTGCCTGAGCCCGACGGCCCGATCAGGGCGACAACCTCTCCCCGTTCTACTGTCGTGGTGATCCCCTTCAGTACTTGGTTTTTGCCGAAGGCCTTTGTTAAGTCTGTAATATTAATCACTGCGGCGCAGCCTCCTTTCAAGCTTACGGGCAAACGAGGTCAAGATGAGCACTAGCACGTAATAAATAGCGGCAATAAACAATAAAACCTCGATGGACCGGAAGGTGTCCGAGCGGACAACGTCTGCGCGGCGCATCAAATCGGATACCCCGATGACGGATACAAGCGACGATTCCTTCAGCAAAGCAACGCATTCATTCACGAGCGCCGGCAAAATCGTACGAAGCGCCTGCGGGAAAATAATGCGGATCATCATCTTCCGATAGGGAACGCCGAGCGCAATCGCCGCTTCCCGTTGGCCTTTGTCGACAGCCATAATGCCGCCGCGAATCGTTTCGGACAAATAAGCAGCGGAATTGAGGCCAAAGGCAAGCCCTGCCGCCATCAGCGCAGGAATATCATAATTGAACAGCTGCGGCGTGGCGTAATAAATAATGGTGAGCTGTACCAGCAGCGGCGTACCCCGGAATACGGAGGTATACGCGGTAGCGAACCACTCAAGCGGCTTGATGCCGGATATTTTGAACAGTGACAAAATCGTTCCCCACACGAGTCCGAACAAGGCGGAGACAAGCGTGAAGAGAAGCGTAACGTATACGCCTTTTAAAATGTAAGGGATGTAACCG